>NZ_CBDRFA010000053.1:0-58171 GCF_965343085.1 Nocardiopsis synnemataformans
TCCTCCCTGGCCTGAAGGCCGGGGCATCCTCCGGGAGGGTCTGGTGAACAGCGACCGCCCCGGCGCCGAGTCCGGATCCGGGCCGGAGTCCGGCGCAGAGCCCGCGTCCGGATCCGGGTCCGCGTCCGAGTCCGTGACCGCGCACACCGGTGAGGACTCCCCGCGCGCGGGTGGCGCGCCCCTGTCCGCGGAGGAGCGCAAGGCCGCCGAGAAGGAGGCGCAGAAGGAGGAGGCCCGGGCCGCCCTGCGCGCGATCAAGCCCTGGAAGGGCAGGGCGACCCGGCAGGACAAGGCGCTGATGGCCGCCTTCGTCGGCGTTCCCCTCTTCTTCATGGCGCTGACGCCGCTGAAGCCCTTCCTGATCGCCAACCACCCGGTCCTGCTGGAGTTCGTCACCGGCAGCAACGCGGCGATCGGCGCGGCCGCGGCGTTCGCGCGGATCGGGGAGATCCCCCTGTGGCTGGTCGTGGTGGCGGGCGTCGTCGGCAAGGTGAAGATCGACTGGCTGTTCTGGTGGGTCGGCAGGCGCTGGGGCCGCGGTCTCGTCAACCTCATCGCGCCGGGGGACAGGGCGCAGCGCTTCGCCGATCGGGCACAGGACATGAGCCCGTGGATCATGCCGGTCGCGCTCATCCTCAGCTACCTGCCGGGCATCCCCACCGTGCTCGTCCTCGTCATCGCGGGCTGGACCGGGATGCGCCTGCTGCCCTTCCTCCTCCTGGACGCCCTCGGGGCCCTGGTCCTCACCGCGTCCGTGGCCTCCGTCGGCTACGCGGCGGGCCAGACCGGTGTCGACATCGTCCTGCTGGTCGACAGGTACGCCCTCTGGTTCACCCTGGGCATCGTCGTCATCATGGCCTTCGTCCCCGTGTTCAAGCAGAACCGCGCGCAGAAGAGGGCCAAGGCCGCGGAGGAGGCCGAAGCGACGCAGGATGACGGGGTGGCGCAGGGGAACGGGGCGGCGCAGGACCCCCGGGGCTGACACCGCGGGCCGGGATCTCCGCCGCCGAGCGCACGGAACCCGCTGTGAGCAGGCGCTTCCACGGAAAGTACCGTGAAGGAAGCGGCTGGTCACCCACGTGCCGGGGGCACCCGGCTAGGCTGGCGTTCGGCAATCCGACAACCCGGGCAAGCCGACTGCGCTGGGTGCGTCACAAACACACTCAAGGAGATCCCGTCATGGGACAGCGACACTTCGATCTGGTGGTTCTCGGCGCGGGCCCCGGCGGCTACGTGGCCGCCATCCGCGCCGCCCAGCTCGGCCTGACGACCGCCGTCATCGAGGAGAAGTACTGGGGCGGGGTCTGCCTCAACGTGGGCTGCATCCCCTCCAAGGCGCTGCTGCGCAACGCCGAACTCGCCCACCTGTTCCAGAACGAGGCCGACTTCTTCGGCATCAAGGTCGACGGCAAGGTCGAGTTCGACTTCGGCAAGGCGCACAGCCGCAGCCGCGAGGTGGCGGACGGCCGGGTCAAGGGCGTCCACTACCTGATGAAGAAGAACAAGATCACCGAGCTGAACGGCCGGGGCACCTTCACCGACGACCACACCGTCGAGGTCAGCGGTGAGGACGGCGCCACCGAGACCGTCACCTTCGACCACGCGGTGATCGCGGCGGGCTCCTCCACCAAGCTGCTGCCCGGCACCGAGCTGTCCGAGCGGGTCGTCACCTACGAGGAGCAGATCCTCACCGACACCCTGCCGGAGAGCATCGTCATCGCCGGTGCGGGCGCCATCGGCGTCGAGTTCGCCTACGTCCTGGCCAACTACGGCGTGGACGTGACGATCGTGGAGTTCCTCGACCGCCTCGTGCCCACCGAGGACGAGGAGGTCTCCAAGGAGCTGGGCCGCGCCTACAAGAAGCTGGGCGTCAAGGTGATGACCTCCACCCGCGTGGAGTCGGTCGAGGACACCGGCGAGGGCGTGCGCGTCACCGTCAGCAGCAACGGCCAGGAGCAGACCCTGGAGGCCGACAAGCTCCTCCAGGCCATCGGCTTCGCCCCCAACGTGGAGGGCTACGGTCTGGAGAAGACCGGCGTGGAGCTGACCGACCGGGGCGCGATCGGCATCGACTCCCGGGGACGCACCAACGTCCCGCACATCTTCGCGATCGGCGACGTCACCGCCAAGCTCATGCTGGCCCACACCGCCGAGGCCATGGGCATCGTCGCCGCGGAGACCATCACGGGCGCCGAGACCCAGGAGATCGACTACCGGTTCATCCCGCGCGCCACCTACTGCCAGCCGCAGATCGCCAGCTTCGGCTACAGCGAGAAGGAGGCGCGGGAGGCGGGCTTCGACGTCCAGGTCGCCAAGTTCCCGTTCATGGCCAACGGCAAGGCGCACGGCCTCGGGGACACGCGCGGTTTCGTCAAGATCCTCTCCGACGGCAAGTACGGGGAGTTCCTCGGCGCGCACATGATCGGCCCGGACGTGACCGAGCTGCTGCCCGAGCTGACCCTGGCCCAGCAGTGGGACCTGACCGTGCACGAGGTCGCGCGCAACATCCACGCGCACCCCACGCTCAGCGAGGCGGTCAAGGAGGCCGTGCACGGCCTGGCCGGTCACATGATCAACATGTGACGCACCGGTCGTCTTCGGCCCCGCCACTCCGGGAGGACGGCGGGGCCGCGCCGTGTCCGGGCCGGGGCGCGCGGCGCGGGGACCGACCGTCGGAGGCGGGCGGCGACCGCTGCCGCGAGCGCTCCGGGGACTTGCTAGGTTTCGTGTGTCCCCGCCGGATTCCCACCCCGGACTCCGGTGCTCCCCCGACCGAAAGCCATCCATGCGCCTGATCCCGTCCACTCCCCTGTCGTGCCTGGGCACGGCCGTCGCCGCCGCCGTCGTCGGAGGGTTCGTCCTCGTCGGCTTCGGCGTGATCGACCTCGACGAGTTCGAGATGGACCTGTCCTTCGGAGACGGCGTGGAGCTGCCCTTCGGGGGCGGTGAGGAGGTCCCCGAGCAGGAGGCCGGAGCCTCGCCCAGCCCGGAGGAGGAGCAGCCGGAGCAGGCCGCGCCGGAGTACGGACTGCCCGAGTCGTGCGCGGCCGCCGGTGCCGCGGAGGTGGTCGGCGAGCTGGCCCCGGGCCAGGTGCTCACCGAGGAGGTCGGTGAGGTGGAGGGCGTCGACGGCGCCGAGCAGGTCGTGTGCTCGTTCGGCGACGGGAGCACCGGACCCGGTGCGTCCTCGTTCACGCTGGTGTTCACCCTGAACGCCGACCCGAGCGCCAACCCGGACGTGGTGCGGGTGCCCGGGGAGCAGGAGCAGATGAACTGGGAGGTGGACATCGACGTGGACGTGGACACCTACCACACCGAGGAGTCCGACTCCCTGGGCGGCGACCTGGAGTACGTGGGCACCGTGGACGGCTCCAGCCGCCACCTGTACCTGGCGCTGCCCGACGAGCTGTACGTCACCGCCATCGCCCACGGCGAGGAGGTGCCGCGCGAGGACCTGGAGCGGGTGGTCATGCTGGCCGCCGAGCGCATCCGGGGCTGATCCGCGGCGCGAACGACCGAGGGGGCCGCCGGTCGGCGGCCCCCTCGCGTGTTCCCGGGCGGTTCCGGTGTCCCCGCCCCGCACCCGGGCACGGGGCCCGGGTCGGCTCCCTAGTACTCCACGGGGATCTCCTCGAACTCACCGAACGGGCCCGCCCGCAGGGTCAGCTCCTCCACGTCCACCGGCGGCGCGGGGAAGACCGCGACCAGGCTGTAGGTGTTGTCGGGCTGGAGCGTGTGGACCTCCTCGGCGAAGCTGCTGTAGCGCCCCTCACCGAAGTCCATCTGGGCCACGTAGCGCACTAGGCCGCTCTCCGGCTCCAGCAGCTGGAAGCCGCCGAGCGTGCCCTTGTTGAACTGCTCGGGGCCGCCCGCCTGGATGGCCTCCTGACCGCCCATGTCGGGCATGGTCGGCTCGTCGGTGGTGTTGGTCAGCGCCACGGTGCCGATGACGTACGCGCCGTCGCGGCGCAGCGGGTAGACCTCCAGGCGCACCCCGTCCAGTTCGCCCTCGGCCACCACGGACCCCGGGTCGTCGTCGTAGGGCGCGGGCCAGGTGACGTTGCGCTGGGCGGCGCCCAGGCCGTCGTCGTCGTACTCCTCTTCCTCCGTGGCGGCCACGGTGGTGTTGAAGACGTAGGAGAACTCCACGCGCCGGTTGCGCGCCCGCGCCTCGTCGTCGTCGGGGCCGCCCTCCCGGGCGATCGGCTCGTGCTCGCCGCGGCCCTCCACCTCGAGGGTGTAGTCGGTGCCCAGCTCCTCGGCGAGCAGGTCGCGCACGCTCTCGGCCCGCCGCACCGACAGGTCGTCGTTGTAGGCGTCGTCGCCGATGCTGTCGGTGTGGCCGATGACGGTGATGACGGGCTCGTCGGGATCGACGTTGCGGGCCAGGCTGGTGGCCGCGCGGCGCACCACGTCCTCGGCCTCGGGGGTCAGGTCCGAGCGGTCGAACTCGAACATGACGTCGGAGTGCAGGGAGATGATCTCCCGGTCGCCGTCGCGGGTGGTGGAGGCGATCTCGGAGTCCACGAAGCTCTGCACCCAGCCCTCGTCGGCCACCGCGTCCCCGTCCGGACGGCGGTTGGCGAAGGTGAGGTTCTCCCCGCTCGGCGGCGGGTCGTCCGGGGTGAGGTGGTCGGCCCCGTTGGGGTCCTGCGGGTCGGCCCGCTCCTCCTCCACGTCCACAACCGGGATTCCGGTCATGGCCCCGAGCCCGCTGCCGACGAACGTGACCTGCCCGACCTCGTCGGGCAGGCGCGGGAAGTAGCGCACGTACTCGTTGGTGACCCCGTCGTGGACCGGGTAGAGGCCGTCCTGGTTGGGGCTCTCGGAGCCGTACTTGAGGCCCTCCTCGTCCAGGAACTGCCGGTAGACGCGGCCGGTGAGCGGGTCGACCAGGGTGTGGGCCATGCTCATGTTCCGGTTGGGTCCGGTGAACTCGTCGAGGTAGGTGACCTCGTAGTACATGACGGTGTAGTCGTCGGTGCGCTCCAGGCCGGTGACGGCGAAGCGCATCTCGTTGTCCCGACCGGTGTCCTGGAAGACGCGGCCCTCGCGGACGTAGGGGAACTCCTCCCTGACCTCGGGCGGGCCCGACGCGTCTCCGAACGTCTCGGACCACCAGTCGGACACCCCCTCGGTGACCGTGCAGCCGCTGAGCAGGAGGCTGCCCGAGACCGCCAGCGCGACCAGGGGTAGGGGCGACTTCCTCGCCATGTGGGGGAACTCCGATCGTTGAGGAGACGTACGGGCAACATCCTCCTGCACGCGCGGGGCGGAACCGACCGCCCTGCCCCCTGTTGGCGGGTTACGTCCGCTTGGCGGGCGGTGCCCTGTGTGGGGGCGCCCGGTCGGCGCGGGAGCCCCGGACGGTTCCCGGACGGGCGGCGGCCGACGAGGACCGCTCCGACGGCGATCGGCGGCACCGCGTCGTCGCAGGTCACGGACTTCTTCGCGCGGATCGAAAAAAATTCTCCGGAAACACCCATCCGCCCCCGCGTCGGCCCCGAATGACCGACGTGACCACCGAGACACGCGGGAACACCCCGCCACGCGACAGGCGACGGGTCGTCGTCGGATCAGTCGTGGGGCTGCTCACGGTCGGCGCCTCACTGGGTACCGCCGAGCTGGCCGCAGGACTCCTCCGAACCGTGTCTCCGGTGATCGCCGTCGGCGACACGGTCGTCGACATCACACCGCCCTCCCTGGTGGAGGTGGCGATCGATCTGCTGGGCAGAGCCGACAAGGTCGTGCTCGTGGCCGGCATCATCGTCGTCCTTCTGGGTGTCGGGGCCGTACTCGGCACGGCGTCGCTTCGGCGGCCCCTCGCCGGGTACACGGGGTTGGCGGTGTTCACCGCGGTCGGGCTGGCCGCCGTGCTTCCGCACCGCTCCGACGACCCGGGCGCCCCGGTGCCCGTGCTCGTCGGGGCGGTCGCGGGGGCTCTGGCCCTGGCGCTCCTGGTGCGCAGCGCACGCGGGATGCTCCGGTCCGACGCGGACCCTGGACCACGAGGGATGGGGAGCCCGAAGACACCGGCGGACGCGGAGGAGGTTCCTCCCCCTCCTGCGGCCGGACCGGACCAGGGCCCGGGCAGACGCGGTTTCGTCCTGACCGCGACGGGCGTGCTGGCCGTGTCCGGAACCGCCGGTGTCCTCGGGCGCCTGCTGCCGACCCTCGGCGGCGGCGCGGGCTCCCGCTCCGCCCTCGTCCTTCCCCCGGCGGCGAACCCGCTGCCGCCACTGCCCGCCGCGACCGATCTGGGCGTTCCGGGGCTGACCCCCTTCACCACGCCCAACCAGGAGTTCTACCGGATCGACACCGCCCTCACCATTCCCCGGCTGGACTCCACCCGGTGGACGCTGAGGGTGCACGGGATGGTGGACCGCCCCTTCGAGATCGACATGGACGAACTGCTCGCCGAGGAGCTCGTCGAGGCCGACATCACCATGACCTGTGTGTCGAACCAGGTCGGCGGCGACCTCGCGGGCAACACCCGCTGGCTGGGCTTCCCCCTGGCCGACCTGCTGCGGCGCGCGGGCGTGCGGTCGGGAGCCGACCAGATCCTCAGCACCTCCGACGACGGCTGGACCTGCGGCACGCCGACCGAGGTCGTCATGGACGGGCGCGACGCGCTGCTGGCCGTGGGCATGAACGGAGAACCCCTCCCCCACGTGCACGGCTACCCGGCGCGCATGGTCGTCCCCGGCCTCTACGGGTTCGTCAGCGCCACCAAGTGGGTCACCGACATCAAGCTGACCCGCTTCGCCGACGAGCAGGCCTACTGGGCGCAGCGCGGCTGGGCCGTGCGCGCCCCCATCAAGACCATGTCCCGCGTGGACGTGCCCTCGCCCCTGGGCCGGGTGGACGCCGGAGAGGTCGTCCTGGCCGGAGTGGCCTGGGCGCAGCACCGCGGGATCGACGCCGTGGAGGTGCGCGTGGACGGGGGCGAGTGGCAGCGGGCCGAACTCGCCGCGGTCCCCGGCATCGACACCTGGGTCCAGTGGGTGGCCGAGACCACGGTCGAACCCGGCCAGCACTCGGTCGAGGCCCGGGCCACCGACGCCACCGGGTTCACGCAGCCCGCCGAACGGGTGGATCCCATCCCCAACGGCGCCACCGGTTGGCACAGCATCCGGTTCACCGCCGAGTAGACGTACCCCTCGACCAGCACCGGCGCAAGTCGGTGACGTGAGCAAACAGAAGTTAACCAAGTTCAAGGAGAAAACAATGATCCGCAAGAGCAGCCTCACCATCACAGCCGCCGCTGCCGCGCTCGCCTTCGGTCTGACCGCCTGTGGCGGCGACATGGGCGGCGAGGAGGAGGCCACCGAGGAGACGCCCACCACGAGCGAGTCCGAGGGCGGCGACATGGGCGGCGAGGAGGGCACCACCGAGATGGCGGGCGAGAACTTCGGTTCCGGCTGCGCCGAGGTGCCCGCCGACGGCGAGGGCAGCTTCGAGGGCATGGCGGACGACCCGGTCGCCACCGCCGCGTCCAACAACCCGGTGCTGTCCACGCTGGTGACGGCCGTGACCGAGGCGGAGCTGGGCGACACGCTCAACTCGGCCGAGGACATCACGGTCTTCGCGCCGGCCAACCCCGCGTTCGAGGCGATCCCGCAGGAGGACCTCGACGCGCTGCTGGCCGACCAGGAGCAGCTGACCGAGGTGCTGACCTACCACGTGGTCGAGGGCCGTCAGACCCCGGCCGACCTGGAGAGCGGCACGTTCACCTCCCTCCAGGGCGGAGAGGTCACCACCGAGGGCTCCGGCGAGGAGTTCACGGTGAACGGCGAGGCGGCCGTCATCTGCGGCAACGTGCAGACGGCCAACGCCACGGTGTACATCATCGACGGCGTGCTGATGCCCGCCTAACGGCCTCCGGCACGGTGCGACCCCCGGGCGGTCCGAGCGTTGACGCCGGGCCGTCCGGGCCCGCCGCCACCCCTGCGAGCGCACGGGGCTCCGTGGACTCCACGGAGCCCCGCCGGGCGCGCGGCGGAGGAACAGCCGGATGGCACGGCTGACGTGCGATTCTGGAGGGGTCAGGGTCTCCCGGAACACACCCGGACCCGCGGAGCGCACGGACGAGGCAGCGACGCAGGACCACCAGGAAGAGGAGCGGATGGACGAGCACGCCGCGATACCCCGGGGCCCCCGCAGGGCGGGGGCGGAGCCGCCGGTTCCGCCGGCCCAGCGGCTCACGGAGCTGCTCCGCCAGGTGGCCCGTGGTGAGGAGAGCGCGTTCGGCGAGGTGTACGACCTGATCATCCCCTCGGTGTACGGGCTGGTGCGCCGTGTGCTGCGCGACCCCGCACAGTCCGAGGAGGTCGCCCAGGAGGTGATGGTGGAGGTGTGGCGCACCGCCTGCCGTTACGACGAGCGTCGCGGCAGCCCCCAGGCGTGGGTGATGACGCTCGCGCACCGCCGGGCGGTGGACCGGGTCCGCTCCGAGCAGGCCGCCACCGACCGGGAGGCCAGGGTGGCGGCGGCGAGCACGCAGCGCCCCTACGACGAGGTGGCCGAGGAGGCCACGAACCGTCTGGAGCGCGAGCGGGTGCGCCGCTGTCTCGACACACTGACCGAACTCCAGGGCCAGTCCGTGCGTCTGGCCTACTACGGCGGATACACCTATCGTGAGGTGGCCCGCCTGCTTTCGACGCCCTTGGGCACCGTGAAGACGCGGATGCGCGACGGCCTGATCCGGCTGCGGGACTGCTTGGGGGTGGAGTGGTGAGGAGGACACTGGGCCAGGACCCGCACATCCTCTCGGGGGCCTACGCCCTGGGCGCCCTGTCTCCGAGTGAGAGCGTGCGGTTCGAGGACCATCTGGCCGAATGCGACTCCTGCGTGCAGGAGACCCGCGGTTTCACCGAGACCGTCTCGCTTCTGGGCACCGCGGCCGCGGGCACGCCACCCGCCGAACTGCGCGAGCGCGTGCTGGAGGAGGTGGCGCGCACCCGCCAGCTCGCCCCCGCGCCCGAGCGCCTGCCGATGCCGCGACGGGGCCGCTGGACCCGGGGCCTGGGCCTGGTGCTGGCCGCCTGCCTGGCCGTCATGGTCGCCCTGGGAGCGGTCGTCGTCGACCAGGTGCGCCAGGTGCGGGACCTGCGGGAGAACGAGCGGCAGATCGCGGCGGTGCTCTCCGACCCGAACTCCGACTACACCACGGCCGAGCCCATGGAGGGCGTGTCCGTGACCGTGGTGCACTCCGAGAGCAGCGGGCGGCTGGTGTTCAGCGCCCACGGCCTGGAGCGGCTGGAGGACGAGGACTACCAGCTCTGGCTGACCCGTGACGACGGCAGCGTGTACTCGGCCGGGGTGCTCTCCGTGGACGAGTCGGGCTTCGTGCTCCCGGTGCTGGCCGCGCCGGAGGACGAGGCGACCGGGGGCGTGGCCGTCACCGTCGAGCCCGAGGGCGGCTCCGAGCAGCCCACCTCCGATCCGCTCATGGCGATGCCCTTCGAGGGGTGAGGGGTGAGGGCTGAGGACCGGTCGCCGTTCGGCTCCCGGCTGAGCGGCGACCGGCTTCCGTTCGGTCGTCGGATGATCGGTGACCGGCGCCCGAGCCAGACCGCCCTCTCGCCACCCCTGGGCGGCGGTCCGGACACCAGACCGGCCGTGGCCTGACCGCTCGGCCCCTTCGGGGGGCGGGGCCGCGGTCAGGCCACGGCCACCTCCTCGGGCCGGGGCAGGTCGCGCATGACCGGGGAGAGGCTGAACAGGGCGGCGAGCGCCGAGACCAGCGCCATCGTCAGGAACACCCATGCGGGTCCGGCGTGGTCGAAGATCACCCCGACGCCGAGGATGCCCACCGGTTGGGAGACCAGCGCCATGAACGTGACGGCGCCCAGGACGCGGCCCTGGTGGCGGTCGCTGACCGACGCGGCGACGTAACCGTAGAACACGGCGTTCACGCAGGGCACGATGGCAAACACGCAGCCCACCAGCACCCCGAGGAACATCACGTTGGGCGCGAACAGCAGCCCGAGCGCGCACACGGGCGCGGCCCAGGCCGCGGCGAGGAAGATGGCCGAAGGCCGCACCCACCTGATGACCGCCCCGGCGCACAGCGCGCCGAGCAGGCCGCCGGATCCGGCCAGGGAGACGGTCAGCCCGATCTGGAAGTGGCTGGCGCCCTGGCTCTCGGCGGTCGCGATGAGGGCCAGGAAGGCGCCCGTCTGGGTGTAGGTGAGGTTGAATCCGACGATCCACGAGATCATCGGCCGCAGGATCGGATGTCTGGCCAGCACGGTGAACCCGCTGACCGCTCCGCGCAGGGTCCACGGTTCCGGCACGTCGGTCTGGTGGGCCTGCATGGGGCGGCGGATGAGTAGCACCAGGGCCGCCGACACCAGGTAGGCGAGGGCCTCGGCGGCGAAGGGGAAGACCCGGCCAACGCCGAACAGGGTTCCGGCGAAGGGCGCGCCGAGGGCGGTGGTGCTGAAGAGGCGGACCTGGTTCTGGGCGGAGGCCTCGGCCATCTGCGAGGCGGGGACCAACTGCTTGACGGAGGCCATCGCGACGGGGTTGGAGACGCCCATCAGCGCGGCGGAGCCGACCGCGACGCCCACGATGACGGTGAACGTGACGTTATCGGTGAGCAGGAGAACGGTGAAGAGGGAGAGCAGCGCGAGCCGCCCGAGGTCGCAGCACAGCAGCACCGTGCGGCGGTTGGTCCGGTCGGCGAGCGAACCGCCGAGGACGGCGGTGACCATGGCCACGGTGACCTGGGCCGCCCCGATGACGCCCGCCTGCGCCGCCGATCCCGCGAGGAGGAGGGTGAGGAGGGGGTAGGCGATCTCGCCGCTCTCCTTGCCCAGCCCCGCGAGGAACCGGCTGGTCCAGAGCACCTGGAAGTCGCGGTTGCGGGCGAGGGGGACGAACCGCTCCGCGCTGCCGACCGGCGGGGCCTGGCCGGGGGGTCGGGATGGGCGGTCCTGTTCCGCCGTCATCGCGATCGACTGCCCCGTCCGCAGGGCCGCGCGGCGGACCTGTCGAGGGGTGTGGTTCTCATTCCGTCATTATGCGCGCATTGCCCGCATTAGTGAGCTTTGTTGGTTCTGTACTCCGCACGGTAGAGAACATCTGGAAAATCCACTCCGGGAGTGGTGTAGTCCCGTAGTCACACAGGGATGGCTTGGGGTGCGTGTGGCTGCTTTCCCGGCTTATCGCCTGCCCTGAACAGGGGAAACGCGGGTTTCGAGTCAGTACGGGGCGGCACGGGCCGGTGCGCGCAGGAAGGGGGAAGTGGGGTGTGTCGGGTTCCGTGTGAGAGGTGAGTTGGATGGGTTGAACGGGATCGGGGAACGGCTGCCAGCGACGACGGCGGAAAAGGGCGTCGGAGGCCGCCGCGGGGCGTGCGGAGGATGTGGCCGGATTCGGCCACGGGGCTTTCGGGCCCGCGCGGCCGGACGGGTCCGGGGACGTCCGGTCCGGCCGCGCGGGGGTCTAGCGGATGCTGCCCGGGCCCCCGCTGCGCAGGTCCCCGCCGCCCGGGTTCCCGCCGCACAGGTTCCCGCCGCCCGGGTTCCCGCCACGCACACCGTCGGTGAGCAGGCCCGGTCCGCCGTCGGGAGGGTTCTGCTCGCGCACCCACGCCAGACAGTCGCCCTGGCGCTCGACGGCGTGCTCCTCATCGGCGGTGAGCGGCCGGGAGTCGTGGACCGGTGGACGCCGGGGGCGCTTGTGCCCGGTCATCGGCTCTCCTGAGGGTGATTGTGGCGGGACAGCTGTGCGGGCACCCGCGAGCGTCCGGTCTGTTCCCGGAGCTCGCGCTCCAGGAGTTCGGGGGTGGGCTCGACGTGGGAGCGGTGCGGGGCGCTCCGGTCGTGGGCGGTCGCCACCCAGTACGAGCCGGTCCAGGCCACGTGATGCGTGTGCCCCCAGGTCGCGCGGAGACGGGCCAGCGTCACCGTGGGCGTCTCCCACCGGTAACCGCGCAGGGACACGTGCTCACCGTCGTGCCCGGCGTCCTCCGTGCACACGTGGTGTCGGCAGTCGCGGTCGAGCGCGGCCTCACGGCACGCCCGGGGGATCATGGGGCGTCCTCGTCCCAGACGACCTTGTACGGCGGCTCAGCCGCGTGGATGTACAGCCACCCGGCCAGCCTTCCCAGGTCCGGAAGCCTGCCTTCGCCCCGCAGGCTCAGGAGCGCGTCGCGGGCGTGCGCGACGCGGTCGCGGAGCAGGGCGTGGAACTGCCGTTCCGTCTCCGGGTTGGCTTGCAACGGGCGCGGCACGTACAGGGTTTCGGAGAGCGCCTCGACCAGGTCGGACAGGTCAGTCAGGTCGGGCGGCCGGTTCTTCCGTTCGCGGGTCATGCGACCACCACCGCACGGTGACGTCCGCAGTGACGGTCACGGTGGCGGCCGCGGTAAAGGTCACGGTGACGGTCACGGGGCTGCTGCTCGCAGCGGCGTTGGAGAACGTCCACCGGCGCGGGAGTGGGAGCGGGGACCTGCCAGGGCAGCGTCTTCGGAGCGGGCAGCGGCGGGGCGGCCGTGCCGGTGGTCTGGCTGGGCAGGATCAGCGGGATCGGGCCCGTGATGACGTGCGGACGGGGCGGAAGCGGGGCGGCGGCGTACCGCCGAACACGGGCCGCGCGACGGCGGACGGCGTGGGCGGCCGCGCGGGCGACCAGCCACAACGCGGACGCGATCAGGAACAGGTATCGCACGAGGCGACTCCTCGGTCGGGCGCCGGTTGGGAGGACCGGCAAGGGATGAATACAGGATCATATTGACCCTGTCAGACTGACAAGTCAATAGGACACTGTCAGACTGACCGCTATGCCCACTTCTGGTGAGGAGCTTTATGATCCAGAGGGCAACCGACCACCCAGCGAAGGCAGACGTGGCACCTCAGAAAGACCGACCCAGCATCGAGCGGAGGCGGTTCGCCGCAGAGCTGCGACGCCTACGCGAGGCCATGGGCATAACCGTCGAGGAAGCCCGCAGCGCGCTGGACTGGTCCTCCGGCCGCCTCAACCACATTGAGGGCGGACGCCATTCCGTTCCCGACGTTTCCGCGCTCAAAGCCCTCATGGGCCTCTACGGGGTGACGGACCCGGCCCGGCAGGAGGCCCTCCTCGCGCTCCGCAAGGAAGCCCGACAGCGGCCGTGGTGGCACGACTTCGAAGATGTTCTCGACGACGGGTACGTGGGGTTCGAGGCGCGCGCCCGCCGTATCTCGGCATTCCACCCGATCGTCGTGCACGGGCTACTTCAGACACCGGCCTACGCCGCCGCGTCCGCCCGTGCGTCCCTCGCACGCACGGAGGAGGAGATCGAGCGTATCGTCGCGGCCAGGATGGAGCGGCAGAAGCTTCTCACCAGCCCTAGCTCTCCGGAGTTCCGGTGCGTCCTTGACGAGGCCGTGCTTCTCCGCTTGGCCGCGACTCCAGATCTCGCACGCGACCAGCTCCAGCACCTGGTGGACGTCGCCGAAGCCGTCAACACGGTCACGCTTCAGGTGCTGCCGATCGGCGTGGGCCTGCACGGCTGCATGCACGGGTCCACGGTGCTCCTCGACTACGACGACGAGCGCGACCCCAGCCTCGTCTACCTGGAGACCCGTGGCCGCGGAACCTACCTGGACTCCCCAGCGCAGGTGGCCGACTACCGGCTTGCGCTGGATGATGTCGCTGCCGACGCCCTGGCCAAGGACGCCAGTATCGACCTGATCAAGAGCATGATCACCGACTAGGAGAGGGCACCGTGTATTCATCCCTGGAGTTCCGCAAGTCGAGTTACTCCGCCAACGAGGCCGCGTGTGTGGAGGTCGCCGATGCCCCCGGCGTGTCGGTCATCCGTGACACCCAGAACCGCGACGCGGGCATACTGGCGTTCCCGGCCGCTGAGTGGCGGGCACTGATCAACACGGCCCGCCAGGAGGCGTAGGCGGACATGCAGAAGCCCCCATCCGCAGAGGGTGGGGGCTTCCGTGTATTCATCCCGCGCCGAGTCTACCGGCCGAGGCGGACACCCGCCCAGACCGTGGCCCAGCCGGTTCCCGGTTCCGCTCGACCAAACCGTTCCGGGCTTCCGGCGGTGGCGGAACGGTGGGAACGGGCTTGGGCGGGCAGGGTCGCGCGGCCTCAGACCGTCTGCGGCCTGGTCGCCCTGCCGTCGAGCCAGAGCTCGGTGGAGGCGTCCCGATGGGTACCGGTGGTGCCCACGTGCTTGGCGCTGATCTGCGGACCCTTCTTGATGACGTGGACCAGGGCCATCGCGTGGCCGCGCCCCAGTCCGTAGTCCTCGGCCAGCCACTGGACGATGGTGCCCGCCTTGGCCGAAGGGTCGTCGTAGCCCTTCTCCTTGGCGCGGTCGACGAGCGCGCGCGGGGTCAGACCGGTCTTGTCCTCGACGGCATCCAGATAGGCCTGGAACGACATGGGGGCCTCCTCAACTGGGCAGGTCTCGATGCTCACACGCGCCTACGACACTCCGGCGGCAGCGGCAGCGGCCTTCGTCACGCCCCCGGCACCGGCCTCCAGCGCTGGGCACAGACACCGCCCCTACTCCACTGGAACCCGACAGGTCAGAACAAACCACCCCTCCGGATCCACCTCCGTACCGGCTCGCCCTCCCACCGAGAAGCAGCGCGCCGCCACACCCCGCAGACCCGTTCCGTACACCACGGGAACCGCCTCCGGGTCGGCGCCGTCGTTGGCCACCCTCAGCACCGCGCACCCGTCCGCCACGCCCACCGACAACCGCACCCGCGTGGCCCGGCTGTGCACCAGCGCGTTGGTCACCGCCTCGCGCAGCGCCGCCGCCAGCACCCACTCCGCCCCCGGTGGGACCTCCTCCGCCCGGACGTCAGCGGACCAGTCCACGGAGGCGTCGGCCAGCACCATGCCCGCCAGCGCCACCTCCTCCACGAGCGTCGTGCTCCACGACGACGCGACCGCCGAACGCACGTCGGCGCGTGCGTCCCTGACCAGGTCCACCAGACCACGCACCTGGCGCCGCAGCTCCGACCACGGTTCAGGACCCGTCTGCGAACCAGGACCCGTCTGCGAACGGCCAGCCCGTTCCACCAGGCCGTGCACCGCCTCGCCCTTGAGCGCTATCGCCACCAGCGTCCTCCCCAGCACGTCGTGCAGACCGGAGGCGATCTGGGCGCGTTCGCGCTCCCGCGCGTTCTGTACCGCTTCCCGGTGTCCCCTCCACTGGAGTCGCACCAGCGACACCAGCCGTACCAGCACCCAGGCCCCCAACCCCACCCCCGTGTGGCAGGCCAGCCAGTGCGCCAACTGTTCCGGCGACAGCGCCAGCAGCCATGACACCACCGGCACCGCCGCGGTGAGCGCCGACGCGACCGGGACCCCCGCTCCGGGCCTCAACGCGGACAACACCGCACCCGCCAGCAGGCCGGTCGTCCCGTGCCACAGCCATCCGTCCGCCACCAGCAGGACCGTCAGTACCGCCTGGGCGCCAAGGAGCCAGTACCGCGCGGACGACCGACGGGACAGCGCCGCACCGTGGACCTGCGCGCCGAAGACCACGGCGACCAGTGCGAATCCGACGCACGACACCCACACCGGAACCAGGGGATCGTGCCCACCGTCCATGGCGACCAGCAGAGCGCAACCGGTCACCAGGAGCAGGGCAGCCACAGGCGCCAGTGCCGCGAGGCCGCGGAACCTGGCGTCGTCCGGGTCATGCTCCGGCGCACCCATCACCCACCTCCCCGCGGTGGTCCGGGACCGGCACCACCACAGGCACCGGTACCGCGCGTTCCCGGCGGGTCCCGAGAGTGGCGCGCCCCTCGCCTCCCACTGGTATAAACCGGGTGTGATTCACGTGCTCCTGGCCGAAGACATGGTGATCCTCCGCGAGGCCCTGGTCCAGGTCCTCTCCCTCAACGCGGACATCACGGTCGTGGCCGAGTGCGCTCGCGGCGAGGACGTCGTCGCCCAGGCCCTGGAGACCCGTCCCGACGTGGCGATCCTGGACGTCCGTCTGCCCGGCATCAGCGGGTTCGAAGCCGCCGAACGCCTCGCCGAGGCGCTGCCCGGCTGCCGCACCGTGTTCGTCACCAGCTACGCCACCCCGGCCAACCTCCGGCGGGCGGTGGCCTCGGGAGCGCTCGGCTTCGTCGCCAAGGACGCCTCTCCGGACCGACTGGCCGACGCGGTCCGACGCGTCCACGCAGGGGAGAGGGTCCTGGATCCGGACGTGGTCACCGACGCCCTCAGTCACGGCGCCAGTCCGCTCACCTCCCGGGAGGCGGAGATCCTGCGCCGCGCCGCCGACGGGGAACCGCCTCCGGCGATCGCCCGCGCGCTGTCGCTGGCGGAGGGAACGGTACGCAACCACCTGCGCTCGTGCACGGTCAAACTCGCGGCACGCAACCGGGCTGACGCGTTCCGGATCGCCACCGGCAACGGCTGGATCTGACCTCCTCCCAGCGGTCACCAGGCCGTCCGCGCCAGACGCTCGGTGATCGACTCGACGGTGGGCCGCTCCAGGGTTCCGGCGATCCGACCGTCGTGCAGGAACAGCACCCGGTCGGCGTGCGCGGCGGCGGTCGGCTCGTGCGTCACCATGACCACCGTCTGCCCCAGCTCGTCCACCGCCCCCCGCAGCACTCCGAGGACCGCCTCACCGGTGCGGCTGTCCAGGGCACCCGTGGGTTCGTCGGCGAACACGACCTCGGGCCGGGTGACGAGCGCCCGGCAGATCGCCACACGCTGCTGTTGCCCGCCGGACAGCTCGTGCGGAAAACGGTCCGCGTGCGCGCGGACTCCGGTCCGGTCCAGAACACCGTCGACCCACGCGGCGTCCACCGCGCGCCCCGCCAACTGGAGCGGGAGCACCACGTTCTCCCTCCCGGTCAGAGACGGCAGCAGGTTGAACGACTGGAACACGAACCCCATCCGCCGCCTCCGCAGCACCGCCAGATCCCGTTCCCTCATCCCGGCGATGTCGGTACCGCCGAAGGACACGGTCCCTCGGGTGGGGGAGACCAGACCCGCAGCGCACTGGAGCAAGGTGGTCTTGCCCGACCCCGACGGCCCCATGATCGCGGTGAACTCGGCCGCCCCGAACCCGACCGTGACGTCCCTCAGAGCCACCACCTCGGCCGGATCCGCCCCGTACACCTTCCACAGCGCCTCCAGCCGTACCGCAGTACCGCCGTCCGCTTCCCGCCGCACCGTTCCCCGCCTTCCCACACGTGTCACGTCATTCGTCCCTGTCCTCGTTCCTGCTCACCGCGCGTACCACGAGCTGGGCACCCGCCACCGAAAGCACCAGCGTTCCGGCTCCCAACACGAGCAGCCGCCCTCCGGGAAAGGCCGCCAGCAGCGTCTCCGGTCCCCCGTGGCCCCATCCCAGGGACGCGGTCACCCCGAAGGTCACCGAGGCCGCCAACACGAACAGCAGCCCGACCGTCAGTACCACCTCGCACGCGACCACCCCGTGGACACGGGGCCAGCCGAAGCCGAGCACGCGCATGCCCGCGAACTCCCGTCCCCGGTCGAACTGGGTGATGCTGACGGCGTTGGCGGCCCCCAGGGCCAGGAACGACCCCACCATGACGACCATGCTGGTCATGGGGCTGTTCAGCTCCGCCCACTCCTCGACCGCGGACGCGCGGATACCGTCGCGGTCACGCACCGCCCCCTCCAGGGGCACGGCATCGCGGACCGCTCCGATCCCCGCCGACGGGTCCACGGTCAGGTGGACCTCGCCGTAGCGCCCCGGGGCGACGCCCAGGTGCTCGGCGGCGGTTCGGCCGACCGCCAGCGAGCGGTTCAGGTACCCGCCCTCGTAGGTTCCGGTGACCAGGAGTTCCCTCTCCCCGCCGGGGCCGATCACGGTGAGCCGGTCACCCACTCCGACGCCATGCGCCTCGGCCACGTAGGTGAGGACCGCGACCGCGTCCCCGTCACCGGGGTCGAGACCGCCCTCGGTGATGCCGAGATCGACCACCTCCGCGGCGTCGCCGTCCAGAACCGTGACCGTCTCGTCCTCCGGCTCGGACCCCCGCGCCGTCAACGTGACCGGGACCTCGTACGAGGCCGTCGCCGCCAGGACCCCCGGCGTGCCGCGGACCTCCTCCAGCGCACGGGTGTCGAACACGTCACCGTCTCCGGCCACGACCGCCAGATCAGACGAGAAGTGGGCGACGGCGCGTTCGCCCGCCAGCCAGTTGAGATAGGTCTGGCCGCCCAGGAACGCGCCGACCATCGTCGTTCCCATCAGGAACGCGCTGACGGCGCCCGCGAACCGGCGGTGGTGGAAGGCCACGTTGGCCGTGGCCAGCCCGGCGCTCCCGGGACGGAGTCTCCGCACCAACGCGCGCGCCCCCGCTGAGGCCGCGCCGAGGGCGCCCGGAGCGACCATTCCCGCACCGATCACCGCCGCCAGGGACAGGGCGAAGGCAAGGGCCTCACCCGGCGTGCCCTCGGGACCGACCCGGGGCAGGGCCAGACAGCCCGCGAACACCGCTGCCAGCAGGGCCGCTCCCCCGCCGGTCCGCCATCGGCTCGGTCGTGTCCCCTCGGTGACGGCGTCGGCGAACGCGTCCGAGGGACGGACACGCAGGGCGTACCTGGACGCGAGCAACGCGGCGAACTGCGCGGAGACCAGCACCATCGCCGCCGACGAGAGCACGGCCGTCACCGGACGATGGACCTGGAAGGCGGCGCTGAGCCCGGTCTCCAGCCCCAGGCCGCCCGAAGCCAACCACTCCGCGAGGAGCCCGCCCAGCGGCAGTCCGACGAACAGGGCGACCAACGACAGCACCGCGGCCTCGCCCGCCACCATGAGACGGATCTGGCCGGGAGTGGCGGCCACCGCGCGCAGCACGGCGACCTCCCGACCGCGTGAGCGCACGGACAGCCCGATCGCACCCGCGACCACCCCCGTGGCGACGACCGCGACCGCGAGCAGGAACGTGTTCATGGAGAGAGCGGTGGCCCGGTCGGCCCGTGGGTCGATGTTGCCTTCGGCCAGTCCCCGTTCGGCCCCGGACAGGGCGGTGTGGGGCGCGGGGAGCAGCTCGGCGACCGCTTCTCGGGCCTCGGCCACGGGCACCCCGTCCGCCGGTCGGATGCCCAGGGCGTCGGCGTGGGCGTCACCGTGTCCCCGCAGTTCGGCGGCGTGGGCGTCCTCGAAGAAAAGGGCGGACTGGTATCGCCACGCGACCTCGGTTTCCGCGATACCGGACACCCGGTACTCCTTGACCTGGCCGAACACCAGGAGGTCGACGCTCTGGCCGACTTCGAGAGCGGCCGCCTCAGCCAGCCGCCGGTCGACCACCACGTCTCCGGGACCCGGTTCCCATCCCTCGGCCATGGCGAACGGGGTGAGCGAAGCGCTGCCCCAGCCGTGCCCGAAGGAGTGCTCGGTGCCCTGGACCCGGAGCGCACCGGTCCCGGGACCGACGACCGAAGCCGGGAAGGTGACCTCGGGAACGACCTCGGCGGTCTCCGGGAGGTCCGCGATCCGCTCGGCGGTCTCCAGGGGCACGCCGAGGCCGCCCGGTCGCTCCGGCACCGCGACGAGGGGGATTCCGTCGAAGCGCTCGACCGTGGGGACCTGCCGTTCGGCGGAGAAGTAGACGAACGCGAGGCCGCTCACGAGTGCGGTGGCGATCGTCAGGACGACCGCGGCGCCCAGGAAGGAGCCGGGCCGGTGGCGCACTGAACGCCATCCGAGCCAGGCCGGGATCACACGCATGGGGGGTAGGGCTCTTCTCCGCTCGGGGAAGGGGCCCGATCAACCTAGGGCATCGGCTTTTCGCAGCTCAAGCGCGTTTCTCACGACTTCGGCATGCGTTTCGCACGGATGGCGGGCCACCGCGGCAGGAGACTAGGGAGAGGTGTCCTCGGGTGTCCACTGGCGTTCACGGGTGAGCGCGGGTGCCCGCGGACGGCCAGGGTCATCCACGGGTGACCACAGATGGCCGAGGTCGTCCACAGGCGACCACGGGCGCCCGCGGACGGCCAGGGACGGCCAGGGACGGCCAGAGTTGTCCACACGACCACGGGCACCCGCGAACGGCCAGGGTTGTCCACAGGCGGGGCAGTGGGGTGGTGGACAACTCCCGGGAGGAGCATGCTGTTGATGGGGGTGCCCGGCCTCCGCGCCGTGGAACACGTCCCCCGTGACAGGTATGCCCGCCGCACCCCCGTGCCACCCCGTGCTCCCCGGCCTGTGGACAACCGCCTAGCCTTACCGGATGCCCTCTCCGCCCCCGATGCCTTCCCCAAGCCCGCTTCCTCCACCCGCGCTCCGCCGGACGCCCTCCCCGTCCTCCCTCTCCGCCCCATGACCCCGTGGGTCGTGGCCGTGGTCCTGCTCGCGGCGCTCCTGCACGCGGGCTGGAACGCGATCGCCCACTCCATCACCGACCGCCTGCTCGGGTTCGCCCTGATCGGCCTCGGCGGGATGCTCGCCGCCCTGCCTCTGCTCCCGGTCGTGGGACTGCCGCCGCGCGAGGCCTGGCCGGTCCTGCTCGCCTCGCTGGTCACCCACCTGCTGTACATGAGCCTGCTGATGGTCTCCTACCGGACCGGCGAGTTCGGCCAGGTGTACCCGATGGCGCGCGGCACCGCGCCGTGGGTGGTCGCCCTGACCGGCATCGTCCTCCTCGGCGAGTCGATGCCCCCGTCCGACCTGGCCGGGGTCCTGGTCGTCTCCGCCGGGCTGACGACGCTGGTGTTCGCGGGCGGCCGCCCCTCCCGCGCACAGCTCCCGGCGCTGCTGGCGGCCTTCGCCACCGGCGTCAGCATCGCCGTCTACACCGTGGTCGACGCCTACGGGGTTCGCCTCACCCAGGACCCGCTGGGCTACATCACGTGGCTCATGGTCCTTCAGGGGCCGGTGTTCTTCGTGGTGGCGGTGTTCACCCGCCGTGGCGCACTCCCGCGCCAGCTCAAGCCGGTCTGGAAGTTCGGGGTCCTGGGCGGCGTGGTCAGCGCGGTCGCCTACGGGCTCGTGCTGTGGGCGCAGCTGACCGGCGCGGTCGCGGGCATCGCCGCGCTGCGCGAGACGAGCATCGTCTTCGCCGCGCTGCTGGGCGCGCTGCTGTTCGGGGAGCGGTTCGGCCCGGTACGGGTCGCCGCCTCCGCCATCGTCGTGACCGGAGTTCTCCTTCTGACTTTCTGAGCGTCTTCATGACTCTGACCAGCGCTTACCCGTATCGTTTCCGGCGTGACACGAGCCTCGACCCCCGCCGGGTCCGCCACCACGACGGACACCCTGACGCGCACCGCCACCACCGCCACCACCACAGCCACAGCCACAGCCACCGTCGCCACCGCCACTGACACCGGTTCCGGAACCGGCCCCGCCCACGCGGTGGAGTCCACACCCGACCACGGACCCGAGTCCGCCACCGTACGCGCGGTCTGGCAGGACCTGGGACTCCCCGGGCTCATCGACGTCCACACGCACTTCATGCCCGACAACGTGCTGCGCAAGGTGTGGGCCCACTTCGACGCCCTCGGCGGCCTGTGGCCGATCACCTACCGCTTCGACGAGGACGAACGCCTGTCCCTGCTCCGGGGCTTCGGGGTTCAGCACTTCACCGCCCTCTCCTACCCGCACCGCCCCGGCATGGCCGCCTGGCTCAACGACTGGGCGAACGGTTTCGCCGACCGCAACCCCGACTGCCTGCGCAGCGCCACCTTCTACCCCGAGCCGGAGGCCCGCGACTACGTGGCCGCGGCGCTGGACGCGGGTACCCGCGTGTTCAAGGCCCACCTCCAGGTCGGCCGCTACGACCCGCGTGACCCTCTGCTGGCCGACGTGTGGGGGCTGCTCGCGGACGCGGGCACGCCCGTGGTGGTCCACTGCGGTTCGAGCCCCGAGGCGGGCCCCTTCACCGGCCCCGGCCCCTTCGCCGAGACCCTGCGCGCGCACCCCGGGCTCACCGCGGTCATCGCCCACGCCGGGGCTCCCGACTACCGCGCGTTCCTGGACCTGGCCGAGCGCCACCAGCGTGTCCACCTGGACACCACGATGGTGTTCACCGAGTTCTCCAAGGACTGGGCGCCCTTCCCCGACGAGGAGGTGCCCCGCCTGAAGGGCGTCGCGGACCGGATCCTGCTCGGCACGGACTTCCCGAACATCCCCCACCCCTACCTCGAACAGCTCCGGGCCCTGTCCCGGCTCGACCTGGGCGAGGACTGGCTGCGGGGCGTCCTGTACGGCAACGCCGCCCGGCTGTTCGGGCTCTGAGCGCCACCGGCTTCCGGCAACGGGCGCTGGACAGCCGACGACCGTCCGGTGATGGTGGTCGTGGGGCGACCGCCTTCGGCCTCCGCCGCCCCCGACCACCACCCGCCATCACCGACGCGGAAAGGCACCCGGCACCATGGAACTCGCCCTGACTCCCCTGGAGTTCGCCCGCCGTACCCGAAGACTGCACCCCCGGCGCGAGGCGGTGGTCGACCGTGGCCTCCGGCTCACCTACGAGGAGTTCTTCGACCGCTGCGACCGCTGGTCCTCCGCCCTCCAGGGCATGGGGGTGTCCAAGGGCGACCGCGTCGCCTACATCTCCCCCAACACCCACGCCCAGCTGGAGTCCTTCTACGCGGTGCCGCAGCTCGGTGCGGTGCTGGTACCGGTCAACTTCCGGCTGTCGGCGGACGACTTCGTCTACATCGTCAACCACTCCGGAGCCCGGGTCCTGTGCGTGCACGCCGACCAGCTCGACGCCGTGGACGGCGTCCGCGACCAGATGCCGGGCGTGGAGCGGTTCGTCGCCCTGGAGGGTGCGCGCCCCGGCTGGGAGGATTACGAGGCCCTCGTCGCACAGGCCACGGCGGACTACACCCGTCCCGGGATCGACGAGACTGACCTGCTGACCATCAACTACACCAGCGGCACCACGGCCCGACCCAAGGGCGTGATGATCACCCACCGCAACGCGTACATGAACTCGGTGGGCACCCTGCTCCACCTGCGGATCGGCATCGACGACCGGTACCTGTGGACGCTGCCGATGTTCCACGCCAACGGCTGGACCTACACGTGGACGGTGACCGCCGCGGCCGCCACCCACGTGTGCCTGCCCGCGATGGACCCGGCCACCGTGTACGAGCTGATCCGCTCCGAGGGGGTCACCTGGCTGTGCGCGGCCCCCACCGTGCTGATCATGCTGTCCAACGCCCCTGAGGAGGTGCGCGGCGAGGTTCCGTCCGGCGTGCACGTGGTGACGGCCGGGGCCTCCCCCGCCGCCGACACCATCGAACGCCTGGAGGACGGTTTCGGGTGGACCGTGACCCATGTCTACGGGCTGACCGAGACCACGCCGTTCATCACCGTGTGCGAGCCGCGCGCCGAGCACGACGGCCTGTCCCCGCGCGACCGCGCCGCCGTCAAGGCACGCCAGGGGGTCGAGCTGATCACCTCCGGCGAACTGCGGGTGGTGGACGCCGACGGCGTCGAGGTTCCCTGGGACGGCACGACGGTCGGGGAGATCACCGTGCGCGGGAACGTGGTGATGAAGGGCTACTACGACGACCCGGAGGCCACCCGGAAGGCCATGGGCGACGGCTGGTTCCACACCGGCGACGCGGCGGTCACCCACCCGGACGGGTACGTGGAGATCCAGGACCGGATCAAGGACGTCATCATCTCCGGAGGGGAGAACATCTCCTCCGTCGAGGTGGAGGGGGTCCTGCTGCGGCACCCGGCCGTGCTGGAGGCGGCCGTCGTGGGCGTGCCGCACGAGCGCTGGGGCGAGTCGCCGAAGGCGTCCGTGGTCCTGCGCGAGGGCGCCACGGCCACGGAGGAGGAACTGATCGCCTTCGCCCGCGACAACCTGGCGCACTTCAAGGCGCCCACGCGGGTGGAGTTCGTGGAGCAGCTCCCGAAGACGGCCACCGGCAAGATCCAGAAGTTCGTCCTGCGCGGGGGCGCGTCCGCGGTGTCCCGGCAGTAGCCGCCGGGTTCCGGCCGGGGCCCTCCCCCACCCCCTTTTCCACGGGGACGGGGTGCCTCGGCCGGAGGGCCGCGGTCCGGCGTACCGGCCGCGGCGCCGCCCTACCCGCCAGGTGCCGCGAACGGCGTCCGCGCCACTCCGGCGACGGATCAGTCCGGTGACGGATCAGTCCGGTGACGGGGCGAGCAGGACGAACCCGGCCCGGAAGGGGTCGGAGCAGACCGCGAGCCGCCCCACGCCCGGGGTGCTCTCCGGCCCCGTGTACACCTGGCCGCCCGCGGCCCTGACCCTCTCCGCGGCGGCGTCGCAGTCGTCGACCGCGAAGACCGGGTGCCAGTCGGCGGACCCGCCGTTGTCGGTCAGCTGGGCGGGATCGACCGCCATGATCCCGCCGTGCGCGCGCTCCTGTCCCGCCCCCGCTGGGGTGAGGATCGTGTACGTGCCCGCCTCACCCGGCAGGTCGAAGCCGGTCAGGCCCCACTTGAACAGGCGCGTGTAGAAGTCGCGTGACCCGTCCCCGTCGGGCGTCCACAGCTCCGTCCAGCACAGGCTGCCCGGCCGGTCGACGGCCTCGATCCCGGGCATCCTGGCGGCCTGCCAGAGGCCGAAGTAGCCGCCCTGGGGATCGAAGAACTGCGCCGTGCGGCCGAAGTCCCACACGTCGAAGGGTTCCACCACCATGGTTCCGCCGAGGCGCTCCACGGTGATGATCGTGTCGTCCACGTCGGGGTCGGCGAAGTAGACCGTCCACGACGGACGTTCACCCTCGCCCCAGAGCGGCCCCAGACCGCCGGTCGCCGCACCGTCCAGGCGCAGGATCAGGTAACCGCCGCTGTCGGGGCCCGGCGGTACGGCCTCCCAGCCGAACAGTTCACGGTAGAAGGCCGCCGAGGCCTCGACGTCGGGCGAGGACACCTCGATCCAGCAGGGCGTTCCGGGCATGAAGTCGGTGGTGATCATCGCTGCCCCTCTCCGTAGCGGACACACCACCCTTCGAGTCTGTCCCGACCCGGCGGCGCTCCGGGGATCGGAGGGGCAAAGTCTCACACAACTCACCGTTGCCGAGACCGTCCGGGAACAGGGTCTCAGCGCCCACGTCAACCAGGACCCGTCCAAGTTTCCGAAGGACCTGTGTCGCAGCTGATCCCGAAGAAGGGCATCGCTCGTTCGGGCGGATCCCGGACCGATACACCACAGCACAGGATCCGCCGAACACGTCCTGGGACGTTCCACGACGACCGCGGTACTGCCCGAAGCGGATCGGAGAGAACACCCTCGCTGTTCCTGTACTCCAACTCCGGGAAGCACGACGAAAGGCGCTCAGTCGCGCACTGCCAGGGGGAGTTCGGCCACGACACTCGTTCCTCTGCCCAGACGGTTGGCCACCGTCAGGCGGCCGCCGACGGATTCGACCCGTTCGCGCATCCCGGAGATCCCCGAACCTGCGTCCTCGTCAGCGAGGATCCCCTTGCCATCGTCGTTGACCTGAACGACGAGCTTCTCCTCGACAGGCGCCACCATGAGCTCACATCGTTCGGCCGCCGCATGCCGGATGATGTTGCTCAGTGCTTCCTGAACGACCCGGGTGACCACGAAAGTGACGTCTCTTCCGCATTCAGGAAGATCGATGTGGGCATCCACTTCCAACCCGCTCACGGTCGCCGCCGCCACCAGTTCACGAAGCGCGGCAACAGGGCTTTGACCGCTGCTGTCACCGATCCGTGAGTAGTCGCGCCGACGCATGGCCCGCACCAGGGACTGCACCTGCTCCAATGCGTCACGCGAGCGGTTCTCGATGTCCTCCAGGGCTTCGAGCATCTCTGCCTTGTCCGAGGAGGATACGGCGCGCGCGATGCCGGCTTCCGCGCGGATGGTGCTCAACGCGTGCCCCACGATGTCATGGACCTCACGGGCCATGACGGCTTCTCTCTGAACGTGCTCGAATTCGACCTGCTGGCGTTCGGCGCGCCGAACCGCGCTGAGTCGCTCCGCTTGGATATGCCCGAGGAGCCAGGCAGCACCGATCGCCCCGAAACTGAAGGCGACCCTCTGCATGAGATCCTGCGTCGATCCGCTGACCCCCAACACGAGAGTGACCAGGACGAGGACTCCCACAACAACGGAACCGGCGCCGCGTGACTGAGCTCTGCGCTTCAACGCCAGAGGGTACAGACACCAGGCCACTCCGAGCATGGGATCGGTCGTGGCGGAGACCAGCCAACCGGCTGCCGTGGAGACGAGTGCCACGGACACCGCCGCACTCGGCGCCTTCCACCGGAGCAGCATGGCGCAGCTCACGAGTGCCGCCAAGCAGACCCCGAGCCACTGGTTCCCTCCCGGGGCGAGGACCGAGGGAATCCAGAAGACCAGCACGACGGCCGCCGAGACCGCGGTATCGGCGAGCCACGAGACAGGGGAGCGCCAGCTTGACGTGTCCATGACATCTCTCCTCATGTGCCGATCCCACCACCGTGATCCGAACCGCTCGACTGCCAGTGTGGACCGATGCGAAGCCTGCGCACACCGCTCGCCTCGGTCGCGGGGGACGCACCTGGTGCTGATCCCCGACGGACCGACCGAACGCGCGACCGGACCCGGTCATCGACCACGCTCCGGGCTCCGGTGCGTTCGGCTGAGGAAACGCGATGGACAAAGGATGCTGACACAACGGATAAATTACATCACTGTTGGTGTTTTTCTGACGACTCCGCGATAGATGACTCCCATGCCGATTTTTTTCATGTCTGATTCGTCGATCCCAGTTCAAAAGGATGGCTCGTGTTTCCCATGCGCCCCTGGAGAAACAAAAGAGCCCTCGAACCCAGATCGGTTGAAAAATCATGGTCAAAACTCCCCTACCAGGGGATTCTCTCTACGGGGAGTGTTCACCGCGGACTAGCACACATCCGTGACCTGCATTTTCAGGAAGTATGGAGACCACGGTAATGACATGGGCATCTTGACTCAGAAGGAGTGACTCACTTAGATTCGCTGCAGACGAACAACCGTTCGCCCACATGCCAGAACAAGCGGAGCACAAAGCGATCGATGGGTCTTTCCCTCAGGGCGGTCAGAGACCACCAGCGTAGTCACTGAACGTGTAATAACACCTGTGAGCTGCATCGTTGCCCACAGCAGAGCGAAAGAACGCACTCAACGCGGTAGTTCCACGAGTTCTTGGAGAAAGGGAAAAATCATGAAGAAGTACACCTCCCCGTCCCTTACCCGCATCGGTTCGTTCAAGAAGCTCACGAAGTCGCTGGGCCGTCTGAACTGCAACGACATTCTCGGCTACCGGGCTCTGTGGACCACCACCCCCGGCTGCTGACGGTCTCAACGAGTGCGGGGCAGCACTTCAGGTGTGCTGCCCCGCACTCGCATTGGACACGAGAAGCACTGATCGGTAGTAGCAACAAAATGAACACCGTGGAAGAAAACCAGGACCCAACTTGAGAGGAGTGATCGTGGCGCTTGTCATCCTCCCCGACACAGCCATTCACGAACACACCCTGTCACGACTCCAGGACACCGCAGGCCCTGTGCTCTGTCAGCATCGTTCCGGACGGCCCTGGATTCTAGGCGGACCAACCGATGGTGGTTTCATAGCATCACACAACAGGCATATCAATGTCGTCGTCACCGGCCACACAAATATAGACGAAGGCGAGCTCGCGAAGAGACTCGACGGCATCGACTCCCTTACGCGAACAGAGAACCTCGCGGAAGAACTCGTGGAGTTCGATGTCCTCTTGCTCGCCCACGATGGCAGTCAGTTTCGGGCCTACGCCCCGACGTTCCAGTCGAGATCACTGTTCTGGACCAGGTTCAACGGTTTGGCGATAGTCAGCGACGAACAGTATCCACTCGCCGCCCTCAACAACTTTGAATTAGACCATGGCGTACTTACTACACGAATCGTCAACGCGGAGGTGTCACATCCGTTTATTCGAAGGCCCGTCTGGCACAACGTCGACGCGCTGGGGATCGGCGAATTTCTGACCGTCGCCGATGGTGCCGACCCTCAACGGAAAAAATGGTGGACCCCACCTCAGGCTGACCGGTCAATAAGCGAACTCGGCCACGAACTCTCTTCGGGAATCGAAGAAGCCCTGAGGTTCCGCACACAAGGAAGTTCGGTCGTCAGCGCTGATCTGTCGGGAGGCCTGGACTCCACGACACTCAGCTTCTTCGCCGCCGAACTAGGCCTTGATCTCCACACTTTCTTCATACAGGCGAGAAGCAAATCGAACAACGACTGGAAATGGTCGGACCGTGCTGTAGAAGAGATCGCCTCCAACCATCTGAAAATCCCATACCAGTCGGTTCTCGACCACATCACGGACGAGATTCCCGCTTCACTTTCGATGTTCCCGGAGGGGCCAGGATCGCTGTCGTCCGCCATAGCATCGGCAGCGTCCATCGAGCAGCACATCAGTGGGTCTGGAAGTACTCTTCATCTCAACGGACACGCGGGCGACGCATTGTTCGGCCAGGTGTCAAGCATGATCTGGTCCTATTTCAGATCGGGTGGGCACGGTAGGTACACATGGCTGTGGCGATACCGAACGATGAACCGCATCCCCGTATCAGCCATGCTCAGAATGCTATGGGACCGGAGAACGTTCACCCATGAACTAGATCAGATCGCGCTAGGGAACTACAGTTATCCAGCCCACGATGCGGCGGATTATTCAAGCTGGATTCAGACTCCACGATTCCCTGACATCTTCACCGGCGTTGCCAAGGAACAGGTCAGCGACCTCGCTCGAACCGAACTCAAGGACGGGGCCACCGCGCTGTCCGCAGATCGGACGGTTCATCAAATACTCTCCTACCTCACCGCCCACGGTGCAGTGAACAGACGCATGAACTACGTGGCGGACAAGGTCCGGTTCGACAGCCCCTACCTCGACAGAAGGGTCGTCGAACCAGCGATATCCCTCAATCATCGGGAACGGACTCGGCAGTATCCAGCCAAGCCCTTGCTCGCA
Organism: Nocardiopsis synnemataformans; assembly: GCF_965343085.1. NCBI lineage: Bacteria > Bacillati > Actinomycetota > Actinomycetes > Streptosporangiales > Nocardiopsidaceae > Nocardiopsis > Nocardiopsis synnemataformans. Next base: position 28,898 of record NZ_CBDRFA010000053.1, read on the forward strand.
GCGGCAAGACCGAAAACAATGAGTCTTGATTATTTTATGCGTCAGGACAAGGGTGACTACACGCCTGAGGTGTTCGACCACCACCGGACGATACTCAAGCGTGCCCGCAATACCTTCTCCGAAGGATCGATACTGGGCGAACTCGGCCTCGTGCACGACGACGAGGTTGCCAGGGTCTCTGATTCCTACTCCGCAGATGGTGCCGCATATTCGGACCTCGTTGATCTCGAATTTGCCGAAAGGTGGCTGCGGAACGTCCACGACGAAAAAGCCCGGCTCGCCACAAGGGAACATCACGCATGATGAAGCTCAAATCCTCTGTCAAGATGAGCGCGGACGAGGACGGCGCGCTGCTCCTGGACACGGAAAAAGGCACCTACTGGCACCTGAACCCCGTTGGAGTACGACTGGCGGAGGCACTCGCCGAGGAACGGTCGTTCAACGAACTTGTCCAGGCCGTCACCACTGATTTCGACGTGGACCCGGGCGTTGCCCGGCGGGACGTTCGCCGACTTCTCAAGGACATGAAGAAGGCGCGCCTCGTCGAAGGACGGATATCGTGAGCAGGTCTGTACTACCGGAACCGTCAGCGGAACCCGCCTCTCGTGGAGTTCTCCTTCGCTCCCGCGCATGCGTTGCGGTGGCGCTCGTTCTCAGCCAGCTCAAGCCGGTTCGGATCAAGCGCCTGGTGCACGTGGTCGTTCGCAGCGGGAAGAGGCCGAGGATGGAGGACGTCGAACATCACCGTGGGCTCGTCGTCGCCGTCAGCACGCTGTGCGCCGGTGATGGGTGCTTACCCCGCTCGATAGCCACGGCACTCTTGGCAAGGTCGTATGGCTACGGGGTCACTTGGTGCACTGGGGTCCAGGACAGACCCTTCGCCGCACATGCCTGGGTCGAAGTCGACGGCCGGCCCGTGGGTGAGATGGCCGACCTGGAGGAGTTCCGGAAGATGATGGTTTGCGTTCCCGAGTATGCTTCATCAGGCGGTGAGAAGGAATGACCGTCTCGGAGTTGGACAGAGAACCGAAAGAACAGCACCGTTCCGAGGCCGAGAGCACACCTGAATCAACCAGTCGGCCTACCGCCGGGTTCCGTGACGTCCTCCCGCTTCTCAAGCCTTATCGCGTACCACTCATCATCGCATTCTCCATAGGAGTCCTCGGTTCCGCCGCTGGTGCGGTCCAGCCCTTGGTGGTTTCCAGTATCGTCGACACTTTCAACAGCGGCCTTCCTCTGGGCGAGGCCGCTCTGCTGGTCATGCTGCTGTTTGTCAGTGCGGTCTTGACCGGGCTGCGCGAACTCGTCATCGAGCGAACAGGAGAAAAGTTCGCCTATGACTCTCGTCAGCAACTAGTAGACCACATCTATTCGTTGCCGATGGCAAGGCTCGAGATCCGAGACCGTGCGGACATGGTCACTCGGGTGACCACAGATGTATCTGAAACACGGAACTTCCTGACATCCGGTCTGATCGACCTCGCTATCAGCGTGATCACTGTACTGATATCACTCATCATGATGGCGTTGATCGACCCGTTCCTGCTCGGCCTCTCGTTCGCGGCAGTCCTTGTTATTTTCATTGTCATCCTGGCTCTCGGCAAAAAGACCAGGCCAGTCGGGCTCCAGGTACAGAATGCGCTCGGCGCTCTCGCAGAAAGCGTGTCGCGTTCCATAGGCTCCATGAAAATGGTGCGAGCCACCCGGGCAGCGGGGCGAGAATCTGACAAGGCCATGGCGGAGGCGTCAGAAGTCCGCAGGGCCGGCTTCAAGGCGGCAGGTCTCCGCGCTATGCTGCAGACGGTATCCGGCGTGTCCGTACAGGTTCTCCTGATCGTGATCGTCGGCTTCGGTGCTCTGAGGGTCACATCGGGGATCCTCACAACCGGAGAGCTGAGTGCGTTCATAATGTACTTGATGCTCATGGTGACCCCGATCGCTATGGTGGGGAATGTTGTGGCATCCCTCGGCGAAGCTTTCGGTGCTTTGGCACGGATCCTGGAGATCCATTCCGAGCCCGCTGAACCGGACGTTCAGACTGCATCCATCAGCACCGTCCCCGAGGACACGGACGAGGTTTTTCGCTTCGAGGAGGTATCGTTCCAGTATGCTCGGCAACCACCAGGAGGGTCTGACGGTGCTGAATTGTCGCTCTCTGGCGTATCATTTTCCGTCACCCGTGGAGAGACGGTCGCGTTCGTAGGACCGTCAGGAGCGGGGAAGACGACCGTCTTCTCACTCCTGGAGCGCTTCTACGAGCCGACTGGTGGACGGATACTCTTCAGAGGCCGAGACGTCAGAGAAATGTCTCGCGACGAACTGAGGGGGCAGATGGCCTATGTCGACCAGGATGCTGTCGTTCTTTCAGGCAACGTGCGGGAGAACTTGAACCTGTCTGCTGACGAAGCGACGGATGTGGAGTGCATCGCGGCACTGAAGCAGGTGGGACTCGTACAGAACGATGCAGCTGGACGCCGCTACCTCGAACGGGAGGTGGGCGAACTGGGCACGCGCCTCAGCGGGGGGCAGCGACAGCGGCTGGCGATCGCTCGAGCGCTACTGGCGGGAAACCCAGTATTGCTGCTGGACGAGGCGACGTCCAACTTGGACAGCCGCAACGAGACGATGGTTCAAGACGCCCTGAACCTTTCTGAGATCAACCGAACGACCCTGGTCATTGCTCATCGTTTCTCAACCGTGGCATCTGCGGACAAGATCATTGTCCTCGACGTGGGCCGTGTGGTCGCCCAAGGCACACACCATGAGCTGGTCCAGAGCTGTGAGTTGTACAATGAGCTTGCAAAGCACCAGTTTCTCTCGGGCTCAGCGGAGGAAGAATGAACTCGCAGGCTTCCGGACCATCCTCCGCTCAGGTGGACGCCGCCCGTGTCAGTGGAGGCGGGAGTGAGTCGGCTCCCGGGCCCTCCATAGACGTTTTCATGGCTGACGATGATGCCGGGTTCCTGCGCGCCTATAAGAAGTTCTTCGAGAAGGTCTCGAATGTAGAACTGGTCGGTGTTGCCGGCAGTGGAGGAGGTCTGGTCGACCGCCTAGCCGAACTAGAGCCGGATGTTCTCCTACTCGATGTCGAAATGCCGGGGCTGACCGGCATCGAAGTCGTCCGTGCTCTGCACCGTCTTTCCCTTCCAACGCGCATAGTGATGCTCACGTCGTTCGATCACGACGAGTATGTGCACGAGGCACTGCGTTACGGTGCGTCCGGGTTTCTCTTGAAAAACGCCTCGCCCGTTCAGATTCTGAGCGCCATCAGGGCCGTCCACGCAGGACACGCGTCGTTGGCGTTGGACGTGACTTCTCGGTTGGTCGACCACTTTCCCGCCAGGAAGTATGACGACCGCACCGGATCACGTGGAGAATATCCGGCCTTCACGGAGCAGCAGGCCAATATTTGCCGGCTCCTGGCCGCGGGCTACAAGAGCCAGGACATCGCGAGCGAACTTCACTTGAGCAACGAGACCGTGCGCACCTATCTCCGGCGAATGTTCGAGAAGTTCGGAGTGAAGAACCGGACCCACCTCGTCGTCCTGGCTTACAGAGCGGGTGTCCTTCGCTGATTGAGGTTTGATTGTTCGCTTCATGGTGGGTATGACTCCTGTGACCAGCAGTTTCGGGAGGCCAGCATGGACGCCACCGAGCAACAACACCGCCGTATGACCGCCGCCGCCCTGTTCGAAGAGGGCACCCTGCGCGACAGCCAGATCGCCGCCCTGCTCGGCGTCACCACCCGCGCGGTCAACAACTGGCACCACGCCTGGAGCCAGGAAGGTGCGGCTGCGCTGGCCAGCAAGGGCCCCACCGGCCCGCACTGCTTGCTGACCCAGGACCAACAGCACGAGCTGCGCCAGGTCCTACGCCGTGGCGCCAAGGACTACGGGTTTGCCACCGATGGCTGGACCCTGGCCCGGATCCGGCGGGTGATCGCCGAGACCTTCGGTGTGGTCTACGCCGACCTGTCGGGGGTGTGGCGGCTGCTGCACCGGATGGGCTGGACCAACCAGCTGCCCACCCGCCGCGCCATCGAACGCGACGAGGAAGCCATCGCCGACTGGGTCGAGCACACCTGGCCCGACATCGAAAAAAGGGGGCCGAAAGTGGGGCGTGGATCTGCTTCGAGGACGAGGCCGGGAGCGGGTTGACCGGTGCGGTGGAGCGCACCTGGGCCCCAGCCGGGCAGACCCCGGTCCTGCACGTGGTCAAAGGGTCCCAGTCCAAGCTTTCGGTGGCCGCGCTGTGCTGCTACCGGCCCAGGCAGCAGCCCCGGATGCTCTACCGGACCCGTCCGGGTTGGTACCACGACCGCGAGTTGATCGCTCTGCTGGATCAGGCCCATCAGGAGTTGGCGGCTCCGATCCTGTTGGTATGGGACAACCTGTCCGGGCACCGCAGCGGCCGAATGCGGCGGGCCATCGCCGCCCGCACCTGGCTTGAGGTGGAGTACCTGCCCGCCTACGCTCCCGAGCTGAACCCGACCGAGGAGGCGTGGGCGCACCTGCGCGCCACCGCTCTGGCCAACCTGGCGGCTCTGTCCTTTGGCGAGTTGGCCTCTGCGATGCGGGGCGGGCTTCGACAGATCCAGCGCCGCCCGGACCTGGTGGCTGCTTTCCTCGCTCATACCGGGCTCCAACTCCGAACCCAATAATCAAAACTCAATGAGGTCGTTCCTCCCTCAGGCCGCCACCTGGTGTCCGGGAGAGGTCGGTGTGCCGATGACACGGCGGCCCGCGGTCCTCGTCGGTGGAGGAAGCCGCAGGATTCCACGGGACACAGGGGGAGCGTACGGGCCGTCTCCGCTCTGCCAAGTGTCCACTTTCGGGTGTCAGCACGGCGGGTCCATGGGTGTGACGCTGGATGCCTCAGAAGGAAACCGACCCCCAGAGAGCCGATGTCGATGATCGAAGTGACAGACGTTTCGAAGAAGTACGGGTCCAAGCTCGCTGTGGACGGGGTGAGCTTCAGCGCCGCACCTGGACGGGTCACCGGGTTCCTCGGTCCGAACGGAGCCGGCAAATCGAGCACGCTCCGCATCCTTCTGGGACTCGACCGCGCCACATCCGGGACGGCACTCATCGATGGTCGACCGTACACGTCACTACGGCAACCGCTGAGGACCGTCGGTGCGATGCTCGACGGCGCGTCGGCTGTGCCGGAACGCCGTGGAGTCGACCACCTGCGCTGGATCGCCCAGTCCAACCGCATCCCGTCTCGGCGGATCTCCGAGGTCCTCGCAACAGTGGGACTTTCCGAAGCGGCGAAGGTACGGGTAGGCAAGTACTCCCTGGGCATGAAACAGAGGCTGGGCCTGGCCGCGGCCCTCCTCGGAAAACCGCGCGTTCTCGTCCTTGACGAACCGGTCAACGGCCTTGATCCCGAAGGTATCCGTACCATTCGCACATTCCTGCGGCGTTATGCGGACCAGGGCAACACCGTGCTCCTGTCCAGCCACCTCATGGGCGAGACCGCGGAGACCGTCGACGACATCGTGATCATCAACGACGGCCGCGTCATCGCGAACGGCACCCTGAATGAAATCACCGAAGGACATACCTCGCTCGAGGAAGCGTTCCTCTCGTTGACGGGTAGCCAGCCCGGACAGAGCTGGTGATCGGCGTGCTGAGCATCATCCGCTCCGAACTGACCAAAGTCCTGACCCTCCGGAGTATATGGGTCATGACGGGCGTCATCATCGCGCTCAACGTCTTCTTTCAGTACCAGTCTCTCGGTTTCAACATCGACGCGGTCGCGAATGTGCGACCCGACGGGATGACCGAGACCAACGGACGGGTCTTCCACGCCGAGACAGAGCTTCGGCAGACGGTCGGTGTCACCGTCTTCAACCCGGGCCTCCTGTTCCCGATCCTTGGTGCGGTGATCGCCGGTGCGGAGTTCCGCTCCGGGCAGCTCGGCTTGAGCGTGGTCGCCGTGCCCAATCGCATCCGTCTGGTCCTGGGCAAGCTCCTCGCCACGACGGCCTACGCGCTCGGGCTCGGGCTCGTGTGCATCGCCTTGGCCACGGCTTTCATGTACGCCGCTGTCAGAGACTGGAATCCCGGCATGCTGTGGAGCGCGGACATGCTGGCCGTCGAGGCCCGTCTGCTGCTGTTCACCGCCACGTTCACTCTGATCGGCGCTGGGATCACCCTCCTCACCCGGCGTACGCTGACCGGGATCATCGCGACGGTGGTCCTGATCATGCTGACCATGGCCCAGGTCGTCGCGATGCTCTCACCCGCCGTGGACGCTTTCCTGCCCTTGAGCGCGGCGCGGAACCTCCTACTGCAGGGACGCGATGCGGGCGCACCTCTGACCGGTAGTGCCGAGCACGGCGCGATCGTCCTGACCCTTTGGGCGCTCGTCACCAGCATCGTCGCGGCGCTGGCCATCAAGCGCAGGGACGCCCGATGAACGCGCCGGTCGAGCCACCCGTGATCCGCCGACGCGACGTCATCGCCGCAGAGACCACCAAGATCATCACGAATCCGGTCGCCGTCGTCATGGTCGCTGTCACCGTGGCCGTGAACACTCTCCTGGCGGCCATCGACGCATCGGGCGTGACCTTCTACACCGGAGGCGGCCAGGAGCCATCGACGTTGTCCTCCTTCGGCACTCTCATGATCGCCCCGGTGTACGCGTTTCTGGTCCTGCCCGTGTACGCCGCGGCGAGCGAGTACCGCGAAGGGCAGATCCGCGTGAGCCTCACCGCGACACCCGACCGGCGTACCCTCCTGCTCGGGAAGCTGGCGGCGATGACCGTGGCCGTGCTCGCCGCCGCGGTCATCGTGCTCGTCCCCGCGCGACTGATCATCGGGTTCTCAGAAGGGCTGGAAGCCGGAGAGCTTCTTCTCGACCTCGGGCAGTGGATCGCCGTGTACGCGTTCATGTCGTTCATCGCCTTCGGCCTCGCCGGCCTTCTCCGCAGCACGATCACGTCTCTGGGGATTCTGGTCACGCTGCCCATCGTCGTCGCCACCGGGGTCCTGCAGTGGCCCGAAGGACTCCGGCTCCTGCCCGACCAGGCCGGTCTGAGCCTGGTCGGAACCCCCGCCTACGACGTCCACGAGCTTTCGCCCGGAGTCGCGGCACTCACCCTCACGGTTTGGACCCTCGTGTCCCTTGCCGTATACGCGCTGTCCCTGATGCGTCGCGACGCCTGAGCCACCCAAGAGAAAACATGCGGTGTTCTCCCGAGTCGGGATGCGCCGTAGGGAACGAAAGGAAAGTGACACAACATGAAGAAGACGACAACTATTATCTGGTCGATCGTGGGCGTGGTCGCCCTGGCCCTGATCGTTACGTTCCTCACGGTTGGCGGCTGACCGCCAAGAACTCGTCCCATGTGGTTTCCCGGTGGCTTGACCGGGGGCCGTGCGCCGGTGGCTCCTAGAACGTGGGGTCTCCATCGCCTTGCGCACACGGGTGTGGAGCCGTCCCGGTGACTGGGGCGACATCGGCGGTTCGACGTCGGAGTGATTCGATTATGCCAACAAAAAGGAGTTACTTCGTTGGCTAATTATTTGTTGTTCGACAGCAGTTGCATGAAGTGTGGGAACCTGGCGCGAACTGTCGAGCAGATCGGAGAGGGATGGTTGGAAATTCGCAGCCTTGAAGACCCACACATTCAGGATATGCTCTCTCAGGCCAAGCCCACGTGGAAATGGAAACCGATGTTGATGACGATCCGCCAAGAGCGGGTCCGAGTTTACACCGGGATATGGATGGTGGTACGCATGGGCGTCGGTCTCGGCCCGAGGAAATCGTTCCGAATTCTGACTAGCGCAGCCTGAACCAGCGGACTACACCAGGGGTTGGGCGAACGCCCGGCCCATGGCGGCCGTGGGCCGGGCCGCTCGGTGCACGACACGATATCGACGCCCGCCCCGAGGAGACCCCGATGACCGGTGACCGGCACGCCCATGACGGCGGTACCGCGGCTCTGGGCACAACCACCCTCCTCCTGCCTCCCCTATGCACCGAGACCGAACACCGACCGCACCTCGCTGAGGCTCTTGCGTACCGGCACTCCGACCCGATCTGGACAACGCCATCGGCGAGAAGGCACCTCCGGCGCACCCTGGATCAGCGCCTGAAGTGCACGAACAGGCGGCCGAAGTTCCTGGAGTCCTTCTCGACCCGGTGGTAGCGGGCCTTGACGTCCTTGCGGTCGAGGAAGCGCAGCACCCGCTTCTTCAGCTGCCCGGACCCCTTGCCGGGGATGATCTCGATGCTCTTGGCCCCGGTGCGCTCGGCCTCGTCCATGATGTCGCTGAGGGCCCGATCGATGTCCCGGCCCTTGTTGAAGATGTCGTGCAGGTCGAGTTTGAGCCGCACCGTGCCTCCTCCGCGTCCGGTAGCCGGATCATACGCGGCGCGAGGACGCGCGCCGGGACCACGGCACGGCCTTTTCCTCCGGTACCTGTGGCCTCCCCCGTCACGCCCCGAGGCGCAGGGTGAAGACCATCCGGTCCACGCCCGGCCCCTCGTAGTCGGCGTGCGGTCCGGTGACGGTGAAGCCGTGGGCGCGGTGGAAGGCGATCGAGCGCTCGTTGGCGGGGGACGTGACCGCGCGCACGACCGTGCACCCGCGTTCCCGCGCCCCGTCCGTGAAGCGCCGGTACAGCCCGTTCGCGAGCCCCGTCCTGCGGCGCCCCGGGGCCACCCCGGCGAAGTGCACGTACGCCTCCTCGGGCACGGACGGCGAGGGGAAGCCGACCAGGAAGCCCGCCAGCTCCCCCTCCGCCTCGGCGACGAGGCTGGTGGTGTGGAAGTGGTCGAGGAAGAGCCTGGGAAGGATGTGCGCCACGGGGCGCTCCCACCAGTCGTCGCAGACCGCCACGATCCGCGGGTGGTCGGAGGGGAGGGCGGTTCGGACACGGACGTCGGTCACGCGGGGGCTCCTACTCGTCGTCAGCGGATGTTCCGAGCCCGGAATACCCGTCGGCGGGTCCGCGGACACCCCGTCCGAAGGCCCAGGAACCGCGAGCTCTGGCGAGCTCCTCTGGCGGGTCCGCGCCCCCGCCGCGAACCCGCGCGCTCCAGGGGCGGAGAACCGCTCAGAGGCGCCCTGACGCCCGTTCCGGAACCGACGGCGCGCCCAGGTCCCCCCTCCTCCGCCGGAGCGCCCACCACAGGCCGAACAGGGTGGCCGTCGCCAGCGCCCCGGCGACGGCGAGCACCCCGTGCACCCGCCCGTTCCTCCCGAGGCTCAGGGCCGGTCCGCCGAGAAGATCGCGGTGCCGGGGATCATCCGGCCGCGCACCGGACCCCAGCCGCCCCACACCCGCTCCAGCCCCTCGGGCCACTCCGGTTCGACCACGTCCCGCAGCACCAGGCCCGCGCGGGCGATCCCGCGCACCCAGTCACCCACCGTGTGGTGGTGCTCCACGTAGACCGCGTCGCCGCCGTCGTCCTCCTCCACGTACGCGCGGCGGTCGAAGTAGGACTGGTGCACGGTGAACCCCTCCTCGCCGGGGTCGTCCGGGAAGCTCCACCGGATCGGGTGGGTCACCGAGAACACCAGCCGCCCTCCGGGCCTGAGCACCCGCGCGGCCTCGGCCAGGGCGTCGTCGGCGGAGGGCACGAACGGGAAGGCCCCGAACGAGGAGAACACCACGTCGAAGGCGGCGTCGGCGAACGGCAGCCGCTGGGCGTCGGCCTGCACGGCCGCCAGCGCGTGCCCGGTCCCCTCGTCGATCCTGCGCGAATGCTGGAGCTGGCGGAAGGACAGGTCGAACCCGACCACCTCGCGCACCCCCTGGGCGCGCAGCCACCGCCCGCACTGGCCCGCGCCGCAGCCCACCTCCAGGACCCGGGTCCGCGGGAGGTCCTCAGGGTCGCCGAGCAGGCGCGCCTCGGCCTCGGTCAGGCCCTCCGGGCACCACACGAACTCGGCGTCGCCGAGGAAGGCCCCGTGCTCGGCCTGGTAGGCGTCGGCCGCGCCGTCCCACCACAGGCGTCCGGCGCGGGCGCTCTCCGCCGCGTCCACCGCTCGGCGCCCGACGCGCCCGGGATCCGGATAGCCGTCATCGTTCATGGGCCCCAGCCTCCCAGAGAGGCGGGTGGGAGCGAGCCCGCAGACCCTTCCGTCATCGCGCTAGGCGGTTCCCGACCGGCTTGTGTCCGCGGTCGCACCAAAGTCCCCGTCCGCCTCCGCGGTCCCCTCGGAACTCCCTTCGGCCTCCACGGTCTCCGCGGGCCCCTCAGAAGTCCCAGCGGCCTCGGCCTCGCGGGCGTCCCGGATCTCGCGGCGGACGAGGAAGACCCAACCCCCGACGGCGACGACCGCGAACACCCACCACTGCACGGCGTAGGACGCGCTCATCCCCGCGTCCTCCTCGTGCAGGGCGACCGGCTCGGGCGCCGCGTCCGGCATCGGGTCCTGCCGGGTCAGATCGACGTACCCGCCGTAGACCGGGTAGGGCAGGTCCGCGGCGATCCGGTCCACGTCGACCATCATCATCTGCCCTTCGGGCAGGTCGTCGCGGTTGCGCAGCCCGGTGTTCTCCTCGCTCTCGGAGTAGTGCAGGCGCCCGGCCACCTCCACGGCGCCCTCGGGCACGGGCGGCACCTCCGGCTGGTCGAGGGCGGTCGCGCCGCGCTCGACCCATCCGCGGTTGACCAGGACCGCGGGCCCCTCCTCGGTGACCAGCGGGGTCAGCACGTGGAATCCCACGCCCCCGGAGCCGTCACGGTTGCGCAGCAGCAGCTCGTGCTCGGTGTCCCAGGTGCCGGTGGCCTCGACGGTGCGCCAGCGCTCGTCGGGATCGACGTCCTCGCCGACCCGGGAGAGTTCGGCCACCGGCACGGGGTCGGCGGCGAGGTTGGACTGCTGGAGATCGACCGCCGCGCCGCGCTGCCCGGCCCGGTCCAGCTGCCAAAAGCCCAGCCAGATGAAGCTGGGCACCAGCACCAGCACCAGCGCGTGGAAGGCCAGCATGCGTTGCGAGAACAGGACTTTGAGCACGTCTTCGAGGTTAGGAGACGCTTCCGGCCACCTCGCACCGACCCTCTCCCCCGCGCCGCGCGGCCCCGCGCACGTGCCCGGACCCGGTGCCGCGGACGGGGCCGCCGGTCACCGGCGGCCCCGCGTGTGTGAGCGGAAGCTCAGGTCCCGCCCGTGCTACTCGTCGTCGCCGGTCACGGCGGCGGCCTTGCGCCTGCGGGCGAAGTACAGCCCGGCGCCGCCGGCGCCGACCGCGGCGATGCCCGCGGCGACCAGACCGGCCAGGGCGCCGCCGGTCACGGGGAGCTGCTCGTCGGCCTGGGGCTCGGAGGGCTCCTCGCCGGTGCTGGAGTCGTCCTCGCCCTTGTCCTCCTCGCGGGGCTCCTCGGGCTTCTCCTCACCCGGCTCCTCGGGCTTCTCCTCCTCCGGCTTCTCCTCCTCGGGCTGCTCGGGCTCGCCGGGGTTCTCCTCGCCCGGCTCCTCCGACTCCTCCTCCTCGGAGATGATCTCCATGCAGGAGCCCTCGGCCAGGCCGAGCACGGACACGGCGTTGCCGCAGATGTCGACGGCCGCGTCGACCGGGACCACGACCTGGTTGCCGCTGCCGATCCCGCCCGCGCCGCTGGTGGCGGCGTCGGGGGAGCCCTCGTTCTCGGGGGAGGCCTGGATGATGTTGATGATGGTGGTGCACTTGGCGCTGGAGCCGCCCAGGATGGCCACCGAGTTGCCGCAGACGTTGATGGCGGCGTCCACGGGGACGATGATCTGGTTGCCGCTGGCCACACCGCCGGAGCCGTCGGTCCTGGTGGTGGGCGCGTCGGCGCTCTCCTCCTCCAGGACCTCGACCACCTCGACGCACTCGGCCTGGCTGATGCCGCCGACCGCGGCCGCGTTGCCGCAGGCGTCGATCGCGGCGTCCACGGGGACGATGATCTGGTTGCCGCTGGCCACACCGCCGGAGCCGTCCGTGGAGGCCCCGCCCTGGCCGCTGGCCTCGTAGAGGACCTCCGAGACCTGGGTGCACGTGGCGCTGGAGATGCCGAGGATCGCGATCGAGTTGCCGCACAGTTCGGCCTCGACGTCCACGGGCACGACGACCTGGTTCCCGCTGCCAATCCCGCCGGAGCCGCTGGTGGTGGTGTCGGCGAAGGTCGCCGCGACGGGCGCCACGACCAGTCCGGCGGTCATGACGGTGGCGAAGGAGTAACGGATTGTGTTGCGCATGTGCGGAGGTGACCTTTCACGGATACGGCTTGGGGATCGCGCAGTCGCGACGCTGGTCCGCGGCGGGACCGGTGCCCGCGTCGTCTCACGGGTCCGGCTGTCCACCGCGGGGCGGGTCCGCCAGCGGAGAACGCTGCGTGGCGGCGGGGTGACCCGCGTGTGTGAAGTCGCGGTTCGAAAGTTCGCGGAACCGCCGACGGACCGAAACGTTAGCAAGCCACCGAAGGCTCGCAAGCGTTTTCGGAAAATATGCTTCCCCAGTATAAGTACAGCGCGCAACGTATTTACTACCTCACGTGATAACAGCAGCTCACGGCGCGCCCACTTGACTACAGAATGCTTATGTACAACCACCCAAGGTTGCCACGGGAAAAGAAAATTTTCCCGGTAAACCTCAAAAGCGAACCTACTAAGCAACTTCGCAGATTCGTATCCAGGTCGCCCTTCAGCGCCCAAAACCCTGGCGGTTTTCCCTCTTAAGCAAAGAGAATTCCCTTATGGGATAAAAGTCGGAGATGAGATGAGGGGCCCGCTCGCGGAACCCCGTCAGTGGCGCCGTACCGCCCGGAGGCGTGACCGCCAGGGCCACGTCCGCCGGGACCACGGCCGCCGGGGTCGTCACCGCCGGAAGTGAGGCCCCTGGGGTCACGTCCCCCGGGACCGTGACCCCCAGAAGAGGTACGTGCTGCTTGTCACCCTTGAGCGCGATTCTCTTCAGCCCCAGGGACTCCAGGAACCCCATAAGCCTCTGACCTCGCCAAACACAACAAAAGCGCTGGTCACGCGCGCCTACCCTGGGCCCGACGAACCGTCGACACCCGTCGGCACCCGGACTCGGCTCCGCGCCCGCGTGGTAAGGGCACGAACACCCGTGGTCATCGCTGGTGACGGATCGGAACACCCAGTTCCCTCCAGCCATGAAGGCCAACCGGAAATGTGTGATGTGCGTCCCATTATCAGGACATGCCGCCCGTTTCCCCCGCCCCACTGGAGCATGCATGCAACCCGTACCCCCGCGTCCCCGCACGCGCAAGACGGCCGGTGCCGCGGCGCTGACCCTCGTCCTCCTTCTCACGGCCTGCTCCTCGGCCGACGGGGCACCGGGGCAGTCCGGGGGTACGGTCGCTCCCGCCGACGAGGACACGGCCTCTCCCCCGCCCGGCGCGGGGCCCGGGGCCTCGGAGCCCTTCACCATCGCCTTCGGCGGTGACGTGATGTTCGAGGGCATGCTCGAACCGGTCCTGGCCGCCCCCCAGAGCGCGCTCGCACCGATCGCGCGGCAGCTCTCGGCCGCCGACCTGGCCATGGTCAACCTGGAGACCGCGGTCACCCAGGGCGGCACCCCGGCCCCGGACAAGACGTACGCGTTCCGCGCGCCCGCCACCGCCCTGGAGGCCCTGGACGCCGCGGGAGTGGACGTGGCCACCATCGCCAACAACCACGGCATGGACTACGGCGTGGACGGGCTGACCGACACCCTGGCCAACGGCGAGGCCTCACCCGTGGCACTGGTCGGCGCCGGGCGCGACGCCGAGGAGGCGTACACGCCCCACGTCGCCGAGGTCAACGGTCAGAGCGTCGCCCTGTTCGGCGCCACCGACGTCCTGGACGACCACCTGATGACGGAGTGGACGGCGGGCGAGGGCAAGCCCGGCCTGGCCACCACCAAGGGCGAGATGAGGCAGCGGATGCTCACCGCCGTCTCGGAGGCCGCCGCCGAGTACGACAACGTCGTGGTCTTCCTGCACTGGGGCCTGGAGGGCTCGCACTGCCCGCTCCCGCACGCCCCCGCCCTGGCCCAGGAGCTGGTCGACGCGGGCGCGTCCGCCGTCGTCGGCGGCCACGCGCACGTGCTGTCCCCGGGCGGGTTCCTGGGCGACTCGTACGTGCACTACGGGCTGGGCAACTTCGTCTTCTACAACTTCGAGGGCCCCACCGCGGAGACGGGCGTGCTCACCCTCACCTTCGACCAGGGCAGCGTGACCCGGTCGGACTGGGCCCCGGCACGGATTCAGGGCGGCGTCCCCGCCCCCTACGAGGGCGAGGCCGCCGCCCAGGCCACACGGACCTGGGTGGACATGCGCGCCCAGTGCGGGCTGCCGCTGGCCGACTCCCCCGCCTAGCGCAGCGCCGCGACCTTCGCCGGGTCGACGCCGTGGCGCGCGGCGGCCTCGCCGATCTCTGCCAGCAGCGCGTGGCGGCGGGCCGCGCCCAGGTAGGAGGCGTGCACGCCGTTCGCGGCGAGCCCGACCAGGTCGGCGGCGTCCAGGCCCAGCGCGTGCGCGGCGCGGTACTCGCTGTTCAGGTCGGTGCCGAACATGGTCGGGTCGTCGGTGTTGAGGGTGACCAGCAGACCGGCCTCCAGCATGCGGGGCAGCGGGTGGTCGCCCAGCTCCGCCACGGCGCGGGTGCACACGTTGGAGGTGGGGCTGACGTCCACCGGGATGCGCCCCTCCGCCAGGCGGCCGACCAGCGCCTCGTCGCGCATGGAGTCGATGCCGTGGCCGATGCGCTCGGCGCCGAGCGCGTCCAGGGCCTCGCGCACCCGTTCGGGGCCGCCGTGCTCACCGGCGTGCGGCAGGCTGGCCAGCCCGGCGGCGCGGGCCCTGCCGAACACCCCGGCGTACTGCTCCAGCGGGGTCTCCACGCCTCCGACGCCGAAGCCGACGACGCTGGGCGGCGCGTCGCGCAGGACCGCCTCCACGGTGGCCTCGGCGCTCTCCAGGCCGAAGTCGGCGGGGAAGTCGGGGATCCACCGCAACTGGATACCGTGTCGACTCTCGGCCGCGCGGCGGGCCTCCTCGATGCCGTCGAAGACCACGCGGGCGGGCACCCCGCGCATGAGGTGGGTGTAGAGGCTGACGTGCATCTCGGCGTAGCGCACGTTCTGCGCGGCCAGGCGTTCGGCGACCGCGGAGGCCAGGAGGGCGAAGTCCTGCTCCTCGCGCAGGGTCGCGACCGAGGCGAGGTAGACCTCCACGAAGTGCGGGAAGTCGGTGAAGACGTACCAGTCCCGGAGTGCCTCCAGGGTGTCGGGCACGTCGGTGACGCCGTGTCTGCGGGCGAGGTCGAACAGGGTGTCGGCGGGCATCGAACCTTCGAGGTGGACGTGCAGTTCCACCTTGGGCAGGTCGCGGACGAGCGCATCGACGTCGGTAGGCGTGGAGTGGGTGTGCATGGCGTCAAGTTACGCGTGCCGGGAGGTCGTCCCAAGCCCTTTCCGGCCAAGTTCACAGCCGTCCGTCAGAAGCGGGCCCGGATACGGTGAGGGGGTGATCCCCCAGCCCCCGCCGCGGCCTCCGCGTCCCCCGTCAGGCCCCGCCGTACCTGGTGGTGGAGGGCCTCACCGCGGTGACCGCTCCCGAAGTCACGATGCACTCCCTCTTCCTCGTCCTCTACCTGTGGGCCGCCTGGCGGCACCCGGCCGACGCAGCCAGGAGACGCAGCCAGGAGACGGCGCCGGGCCGAGGCGCTGAGCCAGGCCTATGACCGATGCGAGGCCCGACCCGCCGCGTAGTGCCGGGCCGGGCGCGTCCGCGGACGCGCCCGGCAGGCGGGCGGTCAGGCGGAGGGCGCGGCGCCGTTCACGCGGCGCGGCACGCCCAGCGGGTTGTCGTCGCGCAGCTCCCGGGGCAGCAGCGACTGCGGGACCGACTGGTAGGTGACCGGGCGCAGGAAGCGCCGGACCGCGGTGGTGCCCACCGACGTGTGCAGCGGCGCGGTGGTGGCCGGGTAGGGGCCGCCGTGGGTCATGGCGTAGGTGACCGCCACCCCGGTCGGCCAGCTGTTCCAGAGCACCCGTCCGGCCAGGGAGGCGCCCAGCGCCAGCAGCGCGGGCGCGATCTCGTCGTCCTCCTCGCCGTGCACGGTCACGGTGAGCTGGCCGCCGAACACCCCGGCCGCCTCCAGCAGCCGCCGTTCGTCGGGGTAGGTGACCACGAGCGTCGCCGGACCGAAGCACTCCTCCAGGAGGGTCTCGGCGTTCTCCAGCAGGGAGTCCAGGTCGGTGCGCAGCAGGGACGGGGTCCAGTCGTCACCGGTGCGCACGCCCTGGACCAGCACCTCGGTGGCCGGGTGGGCGCTCAGGGCGTCCAGCCCGCGTACGAAGCCCTCGGAGACCCGCTCGTTGAGCAGCGGGGCGGCGGCACGCGCGCCGAAGTCGGCGACGAGGGCGTCGAGCTTGGTCTCCTCCGGCACGAACAGCACGCCGGGCTTGGTGCAGAACTGGCCCGATCCCATGGTGGCCGAGTCCGCGTACCCGCCCAGGATCTCGTCGCCGCGCGCGGCGGCGGCCCCGCGGGTGACGAACACCGGGTTTACGCTGCCGAGCTCCCCGTAGAAGGGGATCGGGTCGGGACGCGAGGCCGCCAGGTCGAACAGGGCCCGCCCGCCGGGGATGGACCCGGTGAAGCCCACGGCCCGAGTGAGCGGGTGGGTGACCGCGCGTTTGCCCGTCTCCACCCCCTCCACCAGGGCGAAGCTGCCCTCGGGCGCTCCGGCGCCGTCGAGCGCCGCGACCACCGTCTCGGCTGTGCGCCGGGCGAGCCGCAGGTGCCCGGGGTGGGCCTTGACGACCACGGGGCACCCGGCGGCCAGGGCGGAGGCGCTGTCGCCTCCGGCCGTGGCGAACGCGAACGGGAAGTTGCTCGCCCCGAAGACCACCACCGGTCCGAGCGGGACCAGCAGGCGGCGCACGTCCGGGCGCGGGGTGCCCCAGTCGGGGTCGGCCGGGTCCACGGCGGCCTCCAGGTAGGAGCCCTCCTCCAGGACCTCGGCGAACAGGCGCAGCTGGAAGGTGGTGCGGCCCAGCTCCCCCCGGCAGCGCGCCTCGGGGTAGTGCGCCTCCTCCATCGCGATCGGCACGAGCTCGTCGGCGGCGCCGTCCAGGGCGTCGGCGACGGCCCGCAGCAGTCCGGCGCGCTCGCCCGGTGTGAGGGCGGCCAGGAGCGGCGCCGCCGCGGCGGCCCGTTCCATGACGGCGTCGAGTTCCTCCGGCGTGGTGTCCGGGGCGGTGGTCATGGCTCTCAGCCTCCAGGAGGGTGTGTACGCTGCGTCGGCCCTGATACAACCATGCCAGAGCCGATCAGGAAAGCGCTATCCAGACAGAGTGCGCCCTCCGCGCGCACAGCGACCGGGAGACCCTGTCCGGGGTTCCCGCCGCTCCGGACCGCTGACCGCGCCCTCGGGAGGGGCCGCGGAACGAAACTGGAATTTCCCCGGAACCAGGTGATTCCGGAAAGGCATCATAGGGACTGTGACGACAAACTCCCGAAGCTCAACACCCCCGCGGTCACGACGGTCCCCAGGCAGCACGGGGAGCGACCACGCGTCACGCGAGGACCGTGGACGAGCCAGCGTCGCCCACGACGAACTCGCCTTCGCGCAGGCGCCGCTGCGGAGGCTGCCCGCCCAACAGCGCAGCATGCTCAGGGTCCAGCGCATGCTCGACTGCTGCGCCGAACTCCTCGACGAGGTCGGCTACGACAACCTCTCCACGACCAGGATCGCCGAGCGCGCCGGGGTCGCCATCGGTTCCGTCTACCAGTTCTTCCCGGACAAGAAGGCCATCACCCAGGCCCTCGGGCTGCGTTTCCTCGACCAGTTCGGCGCGCGCGTCACCGAGCGCCTCGCCGACGCCTCCTTCAGCCACTGGACCCTGGCCGTGGACGCGGTGGTCGACGAGTACATCGACATGCACCGCCACGTGCCCGGCTTTCGCAGTCTGCACTTCGGTGACATCGTCGACACACGCCTCCTCAACGGAGGCGCCGACAACAACCGCGTCATCTCCATCCGCCTGCGCAGGATCATCGTCTCTGTCACAGGCATCCCCGACAATGACGAACTGGACCGGGCCATCAACGTCGCCGTCGAGGCCGCGGACGCCGTGCTCAAGCTCGCCTTCCGCGACGACCCCGAGGGCGACCCTGTCCTCGTCCGTGAGGCCAAGCACCTGGTCAGCAGCTACCTGTCCCACTTCTCCCAACGCAACGGAGGCGACCATCCGTGGTAGCCGACGCCGGCGCCCTCTCCCGACCCGTCACCGGAACGGCCGCCGGAGTGCCCTTCCTGGCCCTGCCGCCCGCCAGCGGTGACGTCCCGGCCCCGCTCGTCCTGGGCCTGCACGCCTTCGAGCCACCCCGGGCCGAGACCGCCCTGGCCGGAACCGTGCCCATGGCCCCGCTCCCGGCCTGGCGGGTCTACCTGGGCCTGCCCCTGTTCGGGGCCCGACTCCCCGAGGGCGGCATCGCCGAGATCAACCGGCGCGGCGAACGCGACTACCTCGTCGAGCTGTTCGGCCCGGTGGTCGAGGAGGCCGCCGCCGAGCTCCACCGCGTCACCGCCGAACTGCGCGCCGCCTTCCCCGTCACCGACGCCCCCGTCGGGCTGGTCGGCGTGGGCGCCGGAGCCGCGGCCGTGCTGCTCACCCTGGCCGAGGGACGCCTGCCCGTGGGCGCCGCCGCCGTCGTCAACCCGGTCGTGGACCCCGCCCTGGTCATCGCCGCGCGGGAGCGGCGCACGGGCACGGCCTACGAGTGGACCGAGCAGGCCCGCAGCACCCGCGGCTGGCTGGACTTCGGCGACCGCGCCGAGGAGGTCTCCCGCGACCGCGTCCCCCTGCTCGTCGTCAGCGGGGGCCGGGACGAGGTCGTGCCCCCCGAGCACGGCCGGTCGCTGTACGACGCCGTGGCGGCCCACGCACCCGAGCATGCGCTCCGTCACATCGTGGTCCCCGACCTGGCCCACGCCATCGGTCCGGAGCCGGGCCTGCGCCCCGGCCCGCTCACCCCGGCCGGGGTCCTCACCGACCGGGCGCTGACCGAGTGGTTCCACCAGCACCTCAGCTCTTCCGCCCAGGTCCGGACGGCCGGATAGGCGCTCCGGCGGGTCCTGCCGGGTGCTCCGTCCGCACCCCGGCCCGGCGTGAAACCCGCCGTTCACCGGGTGCACCCTGGCGCCTCCTCCCGCGTCCCCTTGACGGACGCCGCCGCGACAGCTGGTGCGCGTTCCATGGGATCATCCAGGGGCGGCCGCACCGAGCGGCCCACCTGACCGTTTCGACTCATCCTTCAGGAGGGCGAACCACGTGACGGAACCGGCACCGGTCTTTGCCAGCGGGGTCGACAACGAGCGGTTGAACGCGCAACTCCGCTTCCTTCTGGAAGTCGACAAACTCAAGCGCATCCTGCGGCAGTCCCTCCTGGTGGACGGCTCCCGGCGGGAGAACTCGGCCGAGCACTCCTGGCACCTGGCCCTGTCAGCACGCACCTTCGCCGAGTACGCGCCGGAGGGCACCGACATCGACCGCGTCGTCGAGATGCTGGTCCTCCACGACATCGTCGAGATCGACGCCGGGGACACCTTCCTCTTCGACACCGTCAACTCCCGGACCCAGGCGGAGCGCGAGCGCGCCGCGGCCGACCGCATCTTCCCCCTCCTGCCCGAGGACCAGGCCGAGCGGGCCCGCGAGCTGTGGGAGGAGTTCGAGGCGCGCGCCACCGCCGAGGCGCGGTTCGCCCGCGCGGTCGACCGGCTCTCGCCCATGCTCGCCAACTGGCACAACGAGGGCGGCACGTGGGTGCGCTTCGGGATCACCCGGGCGCAGGTGATGGAGAAGGTCAAGCTGATCCAGGAGGGATCGGAGGCGCTGGGCGCCTACGCGACCGCCCTGGTGGACGACGCCGACCGCCGCGGGTACTTCCGGACCTGAGCGGCGGGGCCCGGCGCGAAGCCCCCTCACGGGACACCGCGGAGGGCGCCGCGGGGCCCGTGCGGGGCCCGGCGCCGCGGGGTCAGACCCAGCCCATGAGGATCTGGACCGCGGCGGACAGGCCCACGAGCACCAGGCACACCCGCAGGGCGGCCGGGCTGAGCTTGCGCCCGAACCTCCCGCCCAGGTAACCGCCGATGATCGTCCCGCAGGCGATGAGGCCGACCACCGGCCAGGCGGGCTCGGCCAGGATGATGTAGAACACCGACGCCGTGGTGTTGACGATGGTGGCGAGCATGTTCTTCAGGGCGTTGAGCCGCTGGAGCTCCTCATCCAGGGCGGTGCCCAGGATGCCCATGAGGATGATCCCCTGGGCGGCGGCGAAGTAGCCGCCGTAGGCGCCGGTCGCGTAGGCGCCCAGCGGCAGCAGCGGACCGCCGTCCTTGTGGGCGGGCCTGCGCGAGCGGACCCACCGGGTGATCCGCGGCTGGAGGACGATCAGCACGCAGGCGAAGCCGATCATGAACGGCACCACGGCCTCGAACACGCCCGGGGGCAGGTAGATCAGCAGCAGGGCGCCGGTCACCGCGCCGAGGAAGGACATGCTGCCCAGCCGGAGGATGCGGGCGCGCTGGCCAGCCAGCTCCCGGCGGTAGGCGATGGTGCCGCTGAGCGTCCCGGGGGCCAGGCCGATGCTGTTGGAGACGGTCGCGGTGATCGGCGGGTAGCCGAGCGCCAGGAGCACGGGGAAGGTGAACAGCGTCCCCGACCCCGCGATGGCGTTGATCCCGCCGGCCGCCACACCGGCGAGAAGGATGACCGCCGCCTCCCAGAGTTCCATCCGCCCAGCTCTCCCTGTCCGCCCCCGACGGTCGAGGGCGACAACAGACTACGAGAGCGGGTCATCGGATGATCATGCCGGGATGCGCGCAGGGCCTGAGCCCGGTCCAGTACCGGGCTCAGGCCCTCGCGGCCCGGCCTTCCGTCAGCCGGTCCGACACCCGGGGACCGGACCGGCCGACGGGGTGGGTCCCCCTCGCTCAGGGGTCAGCGCGCCCGGGTGCCGAGCGGCGGAGCCGGGTCAGGGGGCCCGGACCACGTCGTCGCGCAGCCGGTCGAACGCGGCGCCGACCCCCTTGAGGGCCTGGCCCATCTCGGCCGGGACGATCCACACCTTGTTGGCGTCGCCCCGGGCGATCTCCGGCAGCTTCTGGAGGTAGTGGTAGGCCAGCACGTCCGGGTCGACCCGGCTGGTGTGCAGGGCCTTGAACACCATGTGGATGGCGTCGGCCTCACCGCGGGCCCGGGTGGTCTGGGCCTCGGCGTCGGCCTTGGAGGTGAGCGCCTGCGCCTCGGCCGCGCCCCTGGCCCGCAGCACCGCCGCCGAGCGCTCACCCTCGGCGCGCAGGACGGCGGACTGCTTCTCGCCCTCGGCGCTGAGCAGCTGGGCGCGCTTCTCCCGGTCGGCGCGCATCTGCATCTCCATCGCCTCCTGCACGGAGGACGGCGGCTCGATGCCCTTGAGCTCGATGCGGCTGATCTCGATGCCCCAGTCGCTGGTGGCCTCGTCCAGCACGGCCTTCAGCTCGCGGTTGATCGCGTCGCGGGAGGTGAGCGTCCCCTCCAGGTTCATACCGCCGATGACGTTGCGCAGCGTGGCCAGGGTCAGCTGCTCGACGGCCTGGATGAAGTTGGCCACCTCGTAGGTGGCCCGGTAGGCGTCCACGACCCTGATGTAGACCGCCGAGTCGACCTCGACCGCGAGGTTGTCCTCGGTGATGGCCGACTGCGGCGGGAAGCTCACGACCTGGACGCGGCGGTCGATGCGCTCGCGCACGTGGTCCACACCGGGGACGACGATGTTGAAACCCGAGCTCAACGTCCGGTGGAACTTACCGAAACGCTCGACGACGTCCTCCATCGAGTGCGGAACGATACGCACGCTCCGCCAGAAGACGAGCAGCAGAACCGCGACGAAAAGCGCCACGATGATGATCATGGTCATGGGGCCGCCCCGGTTTCCGGACGGAGGACGTCATTCGGTATCGGCATCTGGGCAGCTCCGGATCTCCTGACGGGGGTGACAGGCGGGCACGGACCGCGCCCGGCGGCCCCGCCCACCCGAAGATCATAAAGCGCGCCGAAATGGAGCGATCCGCTCACCGCTCGCTGACGCTACCCCATATGCGCCGGGGCGACCACATCCGGACAGAAACGCTGTTTATGGTCAATACATTTGCTTCGTTAACGCAATCCAATAAGAGGGAATCAGTCCTCGGGGGGACTCGTGCTCCCGGACGTAACACGTGCTCAGACGGCCGGGTGTCCGGTCGCCCGGGACTTCGGGCACAACGCCCGCCCGGACGGCCTCCGGTGCCCCGTGCTCCGAGCGCTCCGAGCGCCCGAGAGCTCAGACGGCCCGGGCGCCCCAGCGGTCCCCGTCCCTCTCCACCTTCAGCGCGAGCCCGAAGGTCTCCGACAGGTGGTCCGCGGTCAGGACCCCGTCGATCGGACCGGCCTGCACCACCGAGCCCCCGCGCAGCAGCAGGGCGTGCGTGGTCCCGGCGGGGATCTCCTCCACGTGGTGGGACACCACCACCAGCGCGGGCGCGGCCTCGTTGCGGGCCAGGCTCCCCAGACGGCGCACCAGGTCCTCCCGGCCGCCCAGGTCCAGCCCGGCGGCGGGCTCGTCCAGGAGCAGCAGCTCGGGGTCCGACATCAGCGCGCGGGCGATGAGCACGCGCTTGCGCTCGCCCTCGGAGAGGGTGTGGAACCGGCGGTCGGCCAGGTCGCCGACGCCCCAGTGGCCCAGCAGGGCGCGGGCGCGGCCGTAGTCCGGGTTCCCGTACTCCTCGCGGAAGCGGCCCACGTAGCCGTAGGCGGCGCTCAGCACGATGTCGAGGACCTCGGTGCCCTCCTCGATCCGCGACGCCACCGAGGCGCCCGCGTAGCCGATGAGCGGACGCAGTTCGAACACGTCCACCCGGCCCAGCCGCTCGCCGAGGATCTCCACCTCGCCCGCGGTGGGGTGCGTCTGGCTGTAGGCCACGTTGAGCAGCGTGGTCTTGCCCGCACCGTTGGGGCCGAGGACGACCCAGCGCTCGCCCTCCAGGACCGTCCAGTCCACCCCGTCCAGCAGATGGGCGTCGCCCCTCCGCACCGTGACCCCGCTCAGGCCCAGAACACGCCCGTCCATCGTCCTCCCTCACGTCACGTCCCACGCCGGTGCACGGGCCGCCCTACCCTGAAGCAATGCATCTCTCGTCCGCACCACTCGTCGCCTGGGGCAACGCCTGGCTGTCCGGACACGTCGGCCTCGACGAGGCCGTCGACGTCGTCGAGCGGCGCGGTGGTCCCAACCTGATCGGGACAGTACCGGCCGTGGACCTGCCCTTCGACAGCGGCGTACCGTTGCGGGCCGCACTGACACGGCTTCGCGGCCTGGGGCTGTCCGCCTTCCGGTTGGCCCTGCCCACCTGGGGAGATCCCCTCGGACTGGTGGGCCCCAAGGAACTCAACCAGGCCGCCGTCGAGGCGCGGGAGGGGGTACTGGTGCGGCTCGCCGACCGGCAGGTGGGCCTGGTGCCCTCCGCCGACCGGCGTGGTTCATCCTATGTGGGCGTTTCGTGGACACCGTATCCGGCGAACGACGCGCTGCCGCAGGTACCCGGCCTGGCCGAGGCGGAGCAGGCGCTCAAGCTCGCCCTCATCGAGGCCGCCCGGGCGATGGAGGGCGTGGACGACGTCGCGCCGTTCGCGCCGGACGTGCACCGCCATCTGGGCGAACTGGACGGCGGCGGTCCGTCGTCGCTGGCGCGCGGGTACCCGCCGCGGGCGCACCGGGTGGCGGAGCAGGCGGGACGGCTGGCCAGGGTGGTGCAGCTGGCCGATCCGTCGTCGGGACGGGGGCTGACCGCCCACCAGGCGACGGCCCGCTCCGAGGGGCTGCGGAGGCTGGACGCGGCGGTGCGCCGGGCCCTGGTGGCCGCGCACGGGGCGATCGACCTGTCCGACCGGGGTGTGCCGGGGCGCTGAGCGGACCCGGGAGCCGTCGGGCCGCCGCAGGACCGCTGTCCGGGAGCGAACCGGAGAGCTGGGACGGCCGGGCCGACCCCGCCCCCCGGGCGCGGGGAACCGGGCCGCCCGGGCGCTCAGTCCGAGGCGCGCTCCGCTTGACCGCCGGTGCCGCCGCTCCCACGGCGCACCGCCACCAGACGGACGACGCGGACCGAGGCGACCGCCGCACAGGCCAGGGCGAGCATGAGAAGGGCCACCCAGAACGACGTGAACAGGTAGGGCACCTGGAACCACGCCACGTCCCTGCCCCGGTAGAGCCATCCGACCACCTCGTGCAGGACAGCCAGCAACAGCGGCGGCACGGCGTAGGGCAGCAGGCGCGCCGACACGGCCCACCACGGCCCGCCCCCGCGCGCACGGGCCCAGTCGCCCGCGCGCCGGACGCCCCTCCAGGCCAGCGGCACGGCGGCGGCGCCCAGGGCGAGCAGGACGGCGTCCGTGACCAACATCGCCGTTCCCGTCGGCGGTGTGGGCGCCCGTCCGGAGTCGACCAGCTCCACGAGCGCGCCCGCCAGGGCGGAGGCGCCGCTGCCCTCCGATCCGCTGTTGGCCATGACCGCCACACCGTGGCCGCTGTCGGGCAGCAGCGCCTGGTGCGCGGTGGCGGTGAGCAGGTTGCCGCCGTGCTCGACCACCGGTGCTCCCGAACCGGTCTCGTCCAGCGACCACCCCAGGGCGTAGGAGCCCTCGGAGACCGTCGAGGGGGTGTGCAGGGTCTCGACGCCCTCCTCGGACAGGATCCGGCCGCCGCCCGGCCCCCGTCCGCCGTTGTTGTGGGCGACGAGCCACGCGCCCATGTCCGCGGCGGTGCTGAGGACACCGCCCGAGCCGTTGCCGAACCCGGGGGGTTCGTCCGCCGGGAACGAGCGGCCGAGCACGCTGATGTGGCCGCGCGCGCTGGGCGGCAGATCGAGGTCGGTGTCGATGGTGGTGCTGTCGTCCATCCCCAGCGGGGAGAGGACCCGCTCGTCCAGGTAGTCGGCGAAGGACCGTCCGCTGACCACCTCGACCAGGCGGGCGGCGACCTGGAAGTTGGGGTTGTGGTACTCCCACCGCGTGCCGGGTTCGGCGGCCAGACCGGCGTCGCGCAGGTCCTCGACGGACTGGCGCAGGGTGAGCGTGCTCCGGCCCCGGCTGTAGGAGGCGAACTCGGAGTCGGACATGCCGGAGGTCTGGTCGAGCAGCTGGCGGACGGTGATCCGTGCCGCGCGGGGGTCGGCCATCGTGAACCCGGGCAGGTGCTCCCGCACCGGGTCGTCCAGGCCGAGCTCTCCCGCCTCGGCCAGCTGGAGGACCGCCAACGCGGTGAAGGACTTGCTCACCGAGGCCACGGCCATGGGCGTGTGCTCGGTGACGGGTTCCCCGCTGGGGGTCGTGCCGTACCCCTCCGCGTGGACGACCTCCGTGCCGTGGGTCAGGACCACCGCCGCGCCGGGGAGGCCGGTGGCCTCGCGGTACTCCTCCACGAGGGCGTCGACGGCCGCGGGGGACGGGGAGCGGGAGGGTTCGGCGGAGGCGGGTGCCGCGTGCAGGAGCAGCAGGGCGGAGGCTCCCAGGACGCAGAGGACGCGGTAGCCACGGCGTGGACCTGAGCGTGTTCCCGGGCCTCGGCGTGGGACTGCGCCTGGGTCCAGGAGCGGGTCTGAGTCTGGGCGTGGGCGTGGGTCTGGAGGCATGCGGCCACGCTAGGGAGGGCGGCGGGGCGTCCTCCATGGTGTGGACCTCGGACCTCTCCTGGGGTCCCCACCACGGCGGCCCTGCGGCGCGCACCACCCCGCGGCCCCGGGACCGGCCCGGTTCCGGCCAGGAGGCGCTGAGCAGGGGCGGGGCGGGGGTTGTTCCGCGCGCCCGCGCGGGCCACCCTGGAGGAGGGGAGGGACACCCTGGGACGGGAAGCGGGATTCTCGGGGTAGGGCCAGGGACGTTACCTGATCCCGTGGCGGCGGAGAATGCCGATACTGGGTGTGTGGCAGGCCGGACCCCCGGTCCCACGGAAGGAACGAGGAGACCCGTCATCATGCAGCCCGAGCACATCCGAGCCTCCGACGCGGACCGGGACAAGGTTGCCGAGCGGCTGCGCGAGGCCCTGGCCGAGGGGCGCCTGACCCCGGTCGAGCACGAGGAACGGCTGGACACCCTCTACAAGGCCAAGACCATGGGCGAGCTCGGCCCCATCGTGGAGGACCTGCCCGTGCCCGGCCACGGGTACGACTACGCGTCGATGGAACGGCGTTCCGACGAGCCCAGCGGCATGGAGATCCTGGGCAGCGAGGCGCGCGACCTGGCCGGACAGAGCAAGGGCTCGGAGAACCTGGTCGCGGTGTTCGGCGGCTGCGAGCGCAAGGGCCGCTGGCTGGTCGAGCCGCGCACGAACGTGTCCGTGCTGTGCGGCGGCGTGGAACTGGACCTGCGCGAGGCGGTGCTCAGCCAGCACGAGGTGACCATCCAGGTCGCGGTGATCATGGGCGGGGTGGACATCACCGTGCCCCACGGGGTGAGGGTGATCAACAACACGTCCGCGATCCTGGGCGGCGCCGACATGCACGGAACGGACCAGGTCACCGACCCGAACGCCCCGGTCGTCCGTCTGACCGGGACCTGCATGCTGGGTGGGGTGGACATCAAGGCCAAGGGACCCAAGCGAAAGAAGAAGAGCCGGAAGGACAGGTGACGTACGTCGCGCCTCCAGCTGTCCACATAGTGAACTAGCTGGGAAAAGGGTCAGCCCTGCGCGACGCCCCTCCGGGGTGGCCGAGTACCGTGGACAACGCCATGAACGATAAATCCACGCTGTTGGTGACGGTGACCGGCCACGACCGTCCGGGCATCAGTGCTCGTCTTCTGAGCACCCTCTCCGTCTTTCCGGTGACCATCGCCGACCTGGAACAGGTGGTCCTCGCGGGCCGTCTCGTACTGGGCGCGGTCCTGGAGGTGGACGAGCGGGTGGCTCCCGGTGTGAGCCCCGCGCGGGTCTTCGAGGAGGTCCGCAGCGCGCTCGACAAGACCGCTATCGACCTCGACATGGAGGTCGGCTACGGCAAGGGCGGCGGGAAGGACAACGGCCGTGTGAAGGCGGTCGTCCACGACCGCCTGCACGTGACCGTCCTGGCCGACCCGCTGCGTCCCGGCGCCCTGGGCGCCCTCACGTCGTGCGTCGCGCGCGCAGGCGCGAACATCGACCGGATCGAGCGGTTGTCCAGCTTCCCGGTGACCTCCGTGGAGATGGAGATCTCCGGGGGCGACGTCGACCAGCTGCGCGCCGAACTCGCCATGGAGGGGGCCACCCAGGGGGTGGACGTGGCCGTGCAGCCCAGCGGCCTGCACCGGCGGGCCAAGCACCTCATCGTCATGGACGTGGACTCCACGCTGATCCAGGGCGAGGTGATCGAGCTGCTGGCCGCGCACGCCGGATGCGCGGACGAGGTCGCCCGGGTCACCGAGGAGGCCATGCGCGGCGAGCTGGACTTCGAGGAGTCGCTGCGCCGCCGGGTGATGTTGCTCAAGGGCCTGGACTCCTCCGCCATCCCGAAGGTGTGCGAGGAGATCCAGCTGACGCCGGGCGCCAGGACGCTGGTGCGCACCCTGAAGCGCCTGGGTTACGAGTGCGGGATCGTCAGCGGCGGCTTCACGCAGTTCACGGACGTGCTCGTCGAGCGCCTCGGGTTGGACTACGCCGCCGCGAACACCCTGGAGATCATCGACGGCCAGCTCACCGGTGAGCTGGTGGGGCCGATCATCGACCGCAAGGGCAAGGCGACCACCCTGGAGCGGTTCGCAGCGGAGGCCGGTGTTCCCCTGGAGCAGACCGTGGCCGTGGGCGACGGCGCGAACGACCTGGACATGTTGCAGGCGGCGGGACTGGGCGTGGCGTTCAACGCCAAGCCGGTCGTACGGCAACAGGCCGACACCTCGGTGAACGTGCCCTACCTGGACACGATCGCGTTCATCCTCGGGATCACCCGGGAGGAGATCGAGGCCGCGGACATGCGGGGGCAGATCGAACCGGTTTCGAGCTCGGTGCTGCCTGGCTGACGACCCGGGAGCCCTGTGTCCTCCCGGCCCCCGCGGCCGGAGGACGCAGGGAGCCGGAGGACGCAGGGAGCCGGTGAGGGCTGCGGACCGCCGCCCGAGGGCCGCGGATCGCGGTGGCCACTCGGGGCCTGACGCACACCGCGGCCCGCGCGGACCGCGCGGCGCGTCAGGTCACCAGGTGTCAGGCCACCGGGCCGCGGCGGTAGGCGCGGACGACCGCTGGGACGCGGTCTCCGGGTCACCGTGGGCCGGTTACCGGGAAGGGGCGGCGGTGGCGCCGACCCCGTCCGCACGTCGGCGGAGGGGTACCAGACGGCCGCGCCGGTGGGCCATCCACAGGAACACGATCGTCGCCACTGTGCAGAACAGGATCGAGTACAGGCTTCCCTCCGGTCCGAAGTCGCCGCCGGTGATCAGCATCGGGCCCGACAACGTGGTGTCCAGCAGTCCCTGCTGGGTGTCGTTGCCCGAGACCGCGGTGCTGAAGATGGCGGACCCGGCGATGTTCCAACCGAAGTGCAGGCCGATGGGCAGCCACAGGCTGCGGGTGGCGATGTAGGCGGCGGTGAGCATGCCGCCGGCCTCGATCGCGATGGCGAGGGCGCCCCACAGGGTGGCGTGCGGGTTGATCAGGTGCACCAGGCCGAACAGCACACCGGTCAGCACCAACGCGATCCACGTCCCGGTGCGCTCCTCGACGATCCTGAACAGGACGCCGCGCCACATCAGTTCCTCACCCACCGCGACCGCGGCCATGAAGCCGAGCAGCCCCAGCGCGCCCGTCATCGAGCCCACACCGTTGGCCTGGTAGAACCCGAGGAAGGCGATGTTCGCGATGACGAGCCCGAACAGCCCGACACCGATCAGCGTCCCCAGGCCGGTCGCGGACACCGCGCCCTTCCGAGCGAGCTCCGTGACCTCGCGGCGCTCGGTCCGGCGTACCACCCACCTGTAGACGAACACCGAAACCACAGCTGTCAGAACACCGACGGCGATTGTGAGCCACGGGTTCCCCTGCACCGCGAAAAGGCTCTGACCCCCGATGAGAGAGACCGCTGCGACGGCCAGGAACTGCCAAACTATTCTCACGAAAACTCCTTCGCCGGACCCGCGGACGGAATGCCGCAGCTGCATCGAACACTACGGATCCGGCGGTTTGAAATCGTCACCGTGCAGTGGACACCTGCACGTAGCTCTCTCGGGGGACAAGGGGACCCACCCCAGCGTTCACAAACGCACAAACCCCAGCACAAAAAAGTGGGGGACCGCCCCG
>NZ_CBDRFA010000054.1:0-58107 GCF_965343085.1 Nocardiopsis synnemataformans
TCCGCTTGGCGGGCTCAGGGATACCCACCCGCTCCAGCGACTCCACCGCTCGGGCGTGCGCCTCGGCCTTGGAGGCCTTGGGCCGGTGGATGCGGTAGGCCTCGATCAGCTGGTTGCCGATCGTGTACTGCGGGTGCAGCGACTGCATGGGGTCCTGGAAGACCATGGCGATGTCGTTGCCGCGCATGCGCCGCAGCTTCTTGTCCGAGGCGCTGACCACGTCCTGGCCAGCGACCTCGATGGCGCCGGTGATCTTCGCCTTGCTGCCCCGGTGCAGGCCCATGAGCGCCAGCGAGGTCACGCTCTTGCCCGAGCCCGACTCGCCCACGATGCCGAGGGCGCCTCCGGCGGGCACCTCGAAGGACAAACCGTTCACCGCCCGGACGTCACCGTCCATGGTCGGGAACGTCACCCGCAGGTCGTCCACGCGGACGACGGGCTCGGTCGAGGCCATGTCACTTTCCTTCGCTAGAACTGCTCTGTTCAACGCTGTCGGTCGTTAGCTGGCGATGCGCACACGCGGGTCGAGGACCGGGTAGAGCAGGTCGACGACCAGGTTGCAGACGACGATGAAGACAGCGCCCATCAGGGTCACACCGAGCACCACGGGCAGGTCCTTGCCGATGATCGCGTCGATGGCGTAGGCACCGATGCCGTTCAGGGAGAACACCTTCTCCGTGAGGATCGCGCCGCCCAGGACCAGGCCCACGTCCAGGCCGAAGATGGTCACGATCGGGGTCAGCGTGGGGCGCAGCGCGTGCTTGAAGATCACACGGCGCTCACTCAGCCCCTTGGCGCGGGCGGTGCGGATGTAGTCCTCGCCCAGGATCTCCAGCATGCCCGCGCGCGTCTGGCGCGCGTACTGCGCCGCGTGGAGGAAGGCCAGGGTCACCCAGGGCAGGAACATCACCTGGAACCAGCCGACCGGGTCCTCGGTGAGGGGGACGTAGCGCGAGACCGGGAAGAGGTTCCACGTGTGCACGAGGAAGGCCAAGGCGAGCAGACCGGTGAAGTAGATCGGCATGGACACGCCCACCAGGGCGGCGCTCATGGCCAGGCGGTCGAAGATGCTGCCCTTCTTGACCGCGGACAGGACACCGACGGCCACGCCGCCGATGATCCAGATGATGGCCGCGCCCAGGGCCAGCGAGGCGGTGACCGGCAGGCGGTCGAGCAACTGGGGCAGCACGGGGCTGTTGGTGGTGAAGGAGTAGCCCAGGCAGGGCGCCGCGCACTCGATCGTCTCCCGGCCGAAGGTGTACTCGGAACCGAGGACGAGGCCCTTGATGAAGTCCAGGAACTGCACGGCGATGGGCTGGTCCAGGCCCAGGCGCGCCACCGTGGCGTCGAGCGCCTCGGGGGTGGGGGCCTTGCCCACGTACATCGCGGCCATACCGCGCGGGGTCACTCCCGCCCAGCGGGGCAGGACGTAGAAGATCCAGAAGGTCACCGCCGTGACGACGGCGAGCAGCAGCAGTCCCGCACCGAGGCGGCGGAGAATATAGTTCAGCATCGCGGTCGGCGGCGGGGGTACCCACGGGGCCGGGGCACCCCCGCCGCCTTCACCTGCCTTCTCGTACTAGTTCAGGCCGGTCGGAGCACTAACCCCGGTCCACGCCCAGGGCCATGAAGTCGTACATCGCGTACGAGGACGTGTAGTAGGCGTTGGTCAGCTCGTCCGAGCGGTAGAACAGCGCGCGGTCGAAGACGACCGGCAGGATGGCCGCCTGCTCCATGACCAGGGTGTCGATCTGCTCGTAGAGGTTGGCGCGCTCCTCCGGGTCCTCGGTGGCCAGCGCCTCGTCCCACAGGGCGTTGACCTCAGGGTCGTCGAGCTCGGAGGTGTTGTAGTTGCCCGTGGCCTGGATGGCGTCGCCGTCGGTGATCTTGGAGGCGAAGCCGTAGCCGGTGGCCCAGTCCGGGATCCAGCCGGAGACGCTCAGACCGATGTTGTTCTCACGGACGTAGTCCTGCGAGCCCGCGTACTGGGCGAAGAAGTCCTCGGCCGGGAAGGTCTGGATGTCGGTCTCGATGCCCACGCGCTTGAGGGACTCCTGGAGGGACTCCGCGGTGGCGATGTCGTTGGGACGGCCGTCGCGGACCGCGATGGTGGTGCTGAAGCCCTCGGCCTCGCCGCACTCCTCCAGCTTGGCCTCGGCCGACTCCAGGTCGCCCTTGTTGTCCTCGGAGGGGTACAGGTCCGCCTCCGGGTTCGAGCCCGGGATGGTCGGCGGGAGCAGGTTGGTGGCGATGTCGCCGCCGGTCTCGCCGCCCCAGGCGCGGTGCAGGCTGTCACGGTCGGCCGCGTACATGATCGCCTGGCGGCAGGCCACGTCCTCGATGACCGGGGTGTGGATGTTGACGTAGCGCAGCGCGCCGGAGTACGGGTTGTCCAGGTTGCCCTGGGCGCCCTCGTCGGTGAGCAGGCTGCTCTTCATCGCCGGGCCGACGCCCACGCCGGACAGGTCGACGTCGAGGTCGCCGTTGACCAGGCGCTGGTCGATCTCGTCCTGGTCGATGCCGATCTGGACGGTGACCTCGTCCGGCAGGGCCGGGCGGATCGGGTCGGTCTCGGTGTCCCAGTGCTCGTTGCGGACCAGGTTGAGCTGCACGCCGGGCTCGTAGTCGCCGTCGAACTGGTACGGGCCCGAGGAGAGGACGTGCTCCTTGTACAGCGCGCCGCGGTCGGCCTCCATGGGCACCGGGGCGGTCTGCGGCTGGGTCAGCACGTAGGGGAACTCGGAGAACGGGGCCTTGAGGTGGAAGACCAGGGTGTGGTCGTCCGGGGTCTCGACCGCGGTGAAGGTCTCCAGCGGGTCGTCGACCTCGTAGACGTTGAAGGGCTCCTGGTCCAGGTGCGACTCGAAGTAGCGCGGACCGTTGGGCAGCTCACCGCCGTTGTAGTTCGAGCGCGCGATGGCGTACTTGATGTCCTGCGCCGTGATCTCGGAGCCGTCCTCGTACTTGAGGCCCTCCTGGATCTTGACGGTCCACTCGGTGAAGTCCTCGTTGGGCTCGGGCATGCCCGCGGCCATGTCCGTGGTCAGCTCCGTGGACTCCTGCGCCGGAGCCGGGGTGAAGGCCAGCAGCGTACGGGCGTAGTAGCGGGTGAAGTTCCAGCTGAACCCGTAGTAGGTGTCGCCCGGGTCGGTGGAGTCGAAGTCCGAGGAGATGGCGTAGCGCAGGGTGCCGCCGGTCTTGTCGGACGGGTTGACGACCTCGGTCGAACCCTGGTCGAAGCTGGCGCTGGACGCGGAGTCTCCGCCGGTGGAGCCACCGCCCCCGCACGCCGAAAGGAGGATGGAAGCCGCCGCGCCGAGCGCGACGAAGCCGAGGGTGCGTTTCCTCAAGGAACTGCCTCTCATGCGAACCTGATGGTGATGATGGGATCAACCTGTCGTCGGATCCCTGCCTTGCGGAGGCCGGGCGGGTCAGCCTCCACCGACCGTGGGTCAGTCGGAGGTCTTGGGGTCGAAGGCGTCGCGCAGCCCGTCGCCGAACAGGTTGAACGCCAGCACGGTGATGAAGATGGCCAGGCCCGGGAAGACGACGAAGTAGGGCGCCTTCTCGTACAGGGACACCGCGTCGGAGAGCATCTTGCCCCAGCTCGGCGTGGGCGGGTTGATACCGACGCCGAGGAAGCTCAGGGCCGCCTCGAACAGGATGTTCGTGGGGATGAGCAGGGTCGAGTAGACGATGATCGGCGTGACCAGGTTCGGCAGGATCTCCCGGAAGAGGATGTGCCGGTTGCTGGCGCCCAGGCTCCTGGCGGCCTCCACGAACTCCCGCTCGCGCAGCGAGAGCGTCTGTCCCCGGACGATGCGGGCGATGTAGGGCCAGTTGAAGAACCCGATGATGAAGACGATGACGCCGATGCGCAGGCCGTTGCCGCTCAGGCCGAGGACGCCCTCGGGGATGACGCCCACGAGCGCGATGGCGAAGAGCATCAGCGGGAAGGCCAGGAAGACGTCCATGGCCCGGCTGATGACGGTGTCGACCCAGCCGCCCTTGTACCCGGCGACGATGCCGAGGACGGTGCCGATGAACACGCACAGCAGCGTGGACAGGAAGGCCACGAGCAGGGAGATCTGGGCGCCGTAGACGATGCGGCTGAACAGGTCGCGGCCGGTGACCGGCTCCACGCCGAGCAGGTGGTCGGCGCTGATGCCGCCCCAGGGGTCGGTGTCGAAGGGGCTCGGGTTGGCCGGGTCGTTGGCCGGCAGCCCGGTGCCGGGCTCGATCAGGTCCTGGTGGAACTGGGTGGGCGGGTGCCCGAACCACTTGGCCAGGAGGGGCGCGAGGATCGCGGCGAGGATGAGCAGGACCACGACCACGCCGGAGACCATCGCGACCTTGTCCTTGCGCAGCCGCTGCCAGGCGATCTGGCGCAGGGACCGGTTGTCGGAGTCTCCGCGGACCCCGTGGGCCTGCGCAGCGACGTTCACGGCGTCGTTCTGCTCCGCCTGCTCCGCCGAATCGGGGGCATGCGAGGGCGCGCTCATCAGGCCACCACTCTCCACTCATACGCTTCTGGCCGAGGGGAACGGGACAGAACCCACGCGTGCGTCCGCAAGGAGGGGTGACCTGCGGTGCGCGCGGTGGGGCCGGCCGGTTCTCGACGCTGGCTGGCGTGGGCTTGCGTGTCGGCGGAGCGGGAGGATGACCCGCCCTCGCAGACCCGGTCCGCGGGAGTGTGCCACATCACCTGAGGAGTTGGACACACCGGGACCGTTGCGCCCGGGCTGTTACACAGCGACCAACTTACTCGCGATCTGAACGCACAGCGTCCAATATCCGATCATGTATCTAAATCGTGACAAACAATGCTAAAAGGCCTATATAACAACAAAAGGCCGCAGAGTTCGCATTCATCGGACGACCGGTCGCGAGCTGCGGCGACGTCCTCTATCGCCGCGCCCACGATACGCCCGGATGTGTACCTGTTCGACCCCGGAAGAGGCACGCTATGGCAAGTGCTATACGTCATAACGTCGTGGTGCGAACACGTAGCGCGACGGTCACGGGCACGCCAGGACGCGGCCACGGACACGTACGGTGACGGCCACGGCATGCGCGAAGACGACGGCCCCGCGCTCGCGGAGCCGTCGTCGGAAGGGTGTGCGGGCCGCGCCCGCGGCGGTCACTCGATACCGCGCTTGCGCAGCAGCTCCTCGATGTCATCCAGGTCGGAGAGGTCGTCCGCGGCCCCGGCCTTCTTGGGTGCCGGGCCCACCGTGCCCTTGGCCTGCGGAGCGGCGGGCGCCGCGCCGGGTTCGGCCGCGCTCCCCGCTCCACCGGCGGCCTTGGGCTCCTTGG
The DNA here is from genome assembly GCF_965343085.1 of Nocardiopsis synnemataformans. Taxonomy (NCBI): domain Bacteria; kingdom Bacillati; phylum Actinomycetota; class Actinomycetes; order Streptosporangiales; family Nocardiopsidaceae; genus Nocardiopsis; species Nocardiopsis synnemataformans. The sequence continues at coordinate 5,317 of NZ_CBDRFA010000054.1, forward strand.
GCTCCTTGGCCCTGCCGGGGCGGGTTCCCACGTCACGGGCGCGCATGACGCCCGAGACCACGTAGAGCACCACCGCCAGGCCCGTCAGGGCCACACCGGCCCACACCGCCGGGTTGAACAGCAGGCCGACCAGGATGCCGAAGATGCTCATGGCGAACTGCCAGACGGCGTTCATCAGCCCGATCAGACCGGCGGCCAGCGGCAGCAGCGACCACGCCACACCGCGCAGACCCGAGGCGGCGCCCTTGGCGCGCCACACGAAGAAGGAGATCACCAGCCCCACGAGGGTGAGGCCGCCTCCCAGGACCAGACCGGTCATCCACGTCAAGTTCTCAGGCATGGGGCCAGTCTCCCATCCGACGCCGCGACGCACATCCGGTCGATCCCCTAGGGCGGGCCCCGGAGCAGGGGATCCTGTCCACCCAGGCTACTCCCCGTGCCCGGGGCGGGCGGCCGGGGCACGGGGAGGGGCGTAAGGGCACGGGGACGGGCGGACCCGGCTCAGCGGTCGGCGACCAGGGACTCCAGCCAGTCCAGGTCCACGCCCACCAGGCTGTCGCGGAACACCACGCCCTCGCGCGGCGGGATGTGCACGTGGTTGGGCACCGCGACCGTGGCGCACCCGGCGTCGGCCGCCGAGGCCACGCCGACCACGGAGTCCTCGAAGGCGACGCAGCGCGCGGGGTCCACGCCGAGCCGCCGGGCGGCCCTCAGGTACGGGTCGGGGTGGGGCTTGTTCGCCTCGACCTCGTCCCCGGCCACCGAGTCGTCGAAGTTGTCCAGGCCGATCCCGCCGATCGCCGCCTGCACCAGCGTCCTCTCGGTGGAGGTCACCAGGACCACGGGGACCCCGGACTCCGACAGCAGGGTGACCAGCTCCTTGGCCCCCGGGCGCAGGTCGGCGCCTCCGGCGAGCCTGGCGCGGAACCTCGTGTACAGGCGGTCGGCCACCTGGCGCGGGGTGAGGTGGTGGGCGCCGGTCAGGTCGATGATGTAGCGGCCCACGGGCTCGGCGGCGTTGCCGACGTTGCGCCGGTGGTCCTCCTCGGTCCACACTCCGCCCAGTTCGGCGACCAGGTCGGCCTCGGCCTCACCCCACAGGTGCTCGCTCTCGATGAGGGTGCCGTCCATGTCCAGGAGTACGGCCTGGAGGCGTCGGGCCTGGGGCGTCGCGGTGTCGGAGACTTCGGGACTCAGTGTGCTCTGCTCGCTCATACGTTCGGTGGCGCCTTCCGGACCGGGCGGCACCACGCTCTCCCCTCGTGTGTCATGGGTTGCCCGCTCGCCCACGGGACACCCGGGTTGTGCGTCATCATCGTGCGGGACGCGGGGCGCCCGCGCCGTGAAGAGGACCTGTCGGCGTCCTTTCCACACTACGAACACTCGGGCGCCGGCGGGTGGAGAGCTGTCCCACACTCGCGCACGCGCGCGGCCCTGCCCCCACGTGTGGGAGGGACGGGGCCGCGCCGGACGAACAGCCTCGGACGAGCCGGTCAGACGTTGAAGTAGGTCGCCTCCGGGTGGTGGACCACGATCGCGTCGGTCGCCTGCTCGGGCACCAGCTGGAACTCCTCCGACAGGGTCACGCCCACCCGCTCGGGCTCCAGCAGGCGCATGATCTTGGCGCGGTCCTCCAGATCGGGGCAGGCCCCGTAGCCCAGGGAGAAGCGGGCCCCCCGGTAGCCGAGCTTGAAGAACGCGTCCAGTTCGGCCGGGTCCTCACCGGCGAAGCCCAGCTCCGCGCGCACCCGGGTGTGCCAGTACTCGGCCAGGGCCTCGGTCAGCTGCACCGACAGCCCGTGCAGCTCCAGGTAGTCGCGGTAGGCGTTCTTGGCGAACAGCTCGGCGGTGGCGCGGCTGATCGCCGAACCCACGGTCACCACCTGGAAGGACACCACGTCCAGCTCCCCCGACTCCTTGGGGCGGAAGAAGTCGGACAGGCACAGGTGGCGGTCCCGGCGCTGGCGCGGGAAGGTGAAGCGGGTGCGCTCGGCGCCCTCCTCGTCCAGCACCACCAGGTCGTCGCCCTCGCTGTAGCAGGGGTAGTGGCCGTGCACCACGGCCGCCTCCAGCAGGCCGTCGGTCTGGATGCGGTCCAGCCACATCCGCATCCGGGGACGGCCCTCGGTCTCCACCAGCTCCTCGTAGCTGGGGCCCTCGCCGCCGCGGGCGGCCTTGAGCCCCCACTGGCCCATGAAGGTGGCGCGCTCGTCGAGGAAGGCGGCGTAGTCGGCCAGCGGGACGCCCTTGCTGATCCGGTCGCCCCAGAAGGGCGGTTCGGGCACCCGGTTGGTGGTCGACACGTCGCTGCGGGCGGGCATCTCCTCGGGCTCGGTCACCCTGAGCTTGGCCCCGGACTTGACCCGGCGCTGGCGCAGGGCGGGCAGCTCGGCTCCCTCGTCGCCGCGCTTGACCGCCATGAACGCGTCCATCAGGCGCAGGCCCTCGAAGGCGTCCTTGGCGTAGCGCACGTGGCCGTCGAAGACCTCGGCCAGGTCCTGCTCCACGTAGGAGCGGGTGAGCGCGGCGCCGCCCAGCAGGACCGGGAAGCGCTCGGACAGGCCCCTGGAGTTCATCTCCTCCAGGTTCTCCTTCATGATCACCGTGGACTTGACCAGCAGGCCGGACATGCCGATCACGTCGGCGCGCTGCTCCTCGGCGGCCTCCAGGATCGCCGTCACCGGCTGCTTGATGCCGATGTTGACCACGTCGTAGCCGTTGTTGGACAGGATGATGTCCACGAGGTTCTTGCCGATGTCGTGGACGTCGCCCTTGACGGTGGCCAGGACGATGCGGCCCTTGCCGTCGTCGTCGCTCTTCTCCATGTGGGGTTCGAGGTAGGCGACGGCGCCCTTCATGACCTCGGCGGACTTGAGGACGAAGGGAAGCTGCATCTGGCCGGAGCCGAACAGCTCGCCGACGGTCTTCATGCCCGAGAGCAGGGTGTCGTTGACGATGGCCAGGGCGGGCCTGGACTCCAGCGCCTCGTCGAGGTCGGCCTCGATCCCGGCCATCTCGCCGTCGATGATGCGCCGCTCCAGGCGCTCCCACAGCGGCAGGGAGGCCAACTCCTCGGCGCGGGAGGCCTTCATGGACTTGGCGTCCACACCCTCGAACATCTCCATGAACCGCGAGAGGGGGTCGTAGTCGCCCTCGCGCCGGTCGTAGACCATGTCGAGGGCGACCTCGCGCTGCTCCTCGGGGATCTGGTTGATCGGCACGATCTTGGAGGCGTGCACGATCGCCGAGTCCAGACCCGCCTGGACCGCCTCGTGCAGGAACACCGAGTTCAGCACGATGCGGGCGGCCGGGTTGAGGCCGAAGGACAGGTTGGACAGGCCCAGGGTGGTCTGCACCTCCGGGTAGAGCCGCTTGAGCTCGCGGATGGCGTTGATCGTCTCCAGGCCGTCCCGGCGGGTCTCCTCCTGCCCGGTGGTGATGGGGAAGGTGAGGCAGTCGATGATGATGTCGCCGGTGCGCAGCCCCCACTCGCCGGTGATCTCCTCGATGAGGCGGGTGGCCACGCGCACCTTCCACTCGGCGGTGCGGGCCTGGCCCTCCTCGTCGATACACAGGGCCACGACGGCGGCACCGTGCTCCTTGACCAGCTCCATGATGCGGGTGAAGCGGGAGTCGGGGCCGTCACCGTCCTCGTAGTTGACGGAGTTGACCACGCTCCTGCCGCCGAGGGACTCCAGGCCCGCCTCCAGGACGGGCGGCTCGGTGGAGTCGAGCATGATCGGCAGGGTGGAGGAGGTGGCCAGGCGCGTGGCCAGCTCGCGCATGTCGCCGGCCCCGTCGCGGCCCACGTAGTCGATGTTGAGGTCGAGCAGGTGGGCCCCGTCGCGGATCTGGTCCCGGGCGATCTCCACGCAGTCGTCCCAGCGGCCCTCCAGCATGGCGTCGCGGAACTTCCTGGAGCCGTTGGCGTTGGTGCGCTCGCCCACGGCCAGGTAGCTGGCGTCCTGACGGAAGGGCACGCTCTGGTAGAGGGAGGAGGACGCCGACTCCACCAGGGGTTTGCGGTTCTTGACGCCGCGGCCCTGGACGCGCTCCACCACGTGGCGCAGGTGCTCGGGGGTGGTGCCGCAGCAGCCGCCGACCAGGCTCAGGCCGAACTCGGAGGTGAAGGTGTCGTGGGCGTCGGCCAGCTCGGCGGGCGTGAGGTTGTAGACCGCGCCGTTGGGACCCAGTTCCGGCAGGCCCGCGTTGGGCATGCAGGAGATGGGGATGGGCGAGTGGTGCGACAGGTAGCGCAGGTGCTCGCTCATCTCGGCGGGGCCGGTGGAGCAGTTGAGGCCGATGACGTCGATGCCCAGCGGTTCCAGGGAGGTCAGCGCGGCGCCGATCTCGGAGCCGAGCAGCATGGTGCCGTTGGTCTCGATGCTGACCTGGGCGATGATCGGGACGTCCCTGCCCGCGGCCCGGCGGGCGCGCTGGGCGGCCACCACGGCGGCCTTGACCTGGAGCAGGTCCTGGCAGGTCTCGATGAGGATGGCGTCGGATCCGCCGTCGACCAGGCCGCGCGCGCACTGCTCGTAGTAGTCGCGCAGCAGGGCGTAGGGCGCGTGGCCCAGGGTGGGCAGCCGGTTTCCCGGGCCCACGGATCCGAGGACGTAGCGGGGCTGGTCAGGGGTGGAGTAGGCGTCGGCGGCCTCGCGGGCCACCTGCGCTCCCGCCTGGGCGATCTCGTAGGTGCGGTCCTCGATGCCGTACTCGGCGAGCCCGCCGAGGTTGGCGGAGAAGGTGTTCGTCTCGATGGCGTCCGAACCCACGGCAAGAAAGGCGGCATGGGTGTCGCGGACGATGTCGGGACGGGTGAGGTTGAGGATGTCGTTGCATCCCTCGTGCCCCTCGAACTGGTCGAGGTCGAGATCGTGTGCGTGGAGCATGGTGCCCATCGCTCCGTCCGCCACGACCACACGGCGGGACAGCGTTTCGCGGAAAGTGGGGCTGGCTCTCATATCTGGCAACTCTATGTCGGAGCACCACGGTGGCCCAGTTGGTGTCCCCGTGACGCGTGGCACTGGGCGGACCCGCGGTGCGGGGGCGGGTCGGTCGTCCGGGGACGGCGGTGTCCTTGTCAGTCGCTGTCTGTGAGGTTATCCCATCGGCCGTTCCACCAGATGAGACAGCTGTCCCGCAGCGCGGGGGCCCGAGCCCTCCGGCGGAGCGCGCCGAACGGTTCCCCGAGCGGGTCGTCACCCCGTAGGGTGGACTCCGTCCGCGTGCAGGGAGGAGCCACATGACCAAGCTCGTCCGGGAGCTTGTCGATCCCGTGATGGTGGCGGCGTTCGAGGGATGGAACGACGCTGGTGAGGCGGCCAGCCTGGCCGTGGAGCACCTGTCGAGGGAGTGGGGCGCCTACGAACTGTGCGCGCTGGCACCGGACGACTACTACGACTTCCAGGTGACCCGGCCGCGCATGTCGGTCGTGGACGGCGTGGTCGGCGAGGTCGAGTGGCCCACGACCCGGGTCCGCGTGGCGACGCCGCCGGGTTCGAAGCGCGACGTGGTGCTGGTGACCGGGCCCGAGCCGAACATGCGGTGGCGCTCCTACGCCGCCGACCTGCTGGCCGTGGCGCGGGAGCTGGGCGTCACGCGGATGGTGATGCTGGGCTCGCTGCTGGCGGACGCCCCCCACACGCGGCCGATCCCGGTGACCGGGATGGCCTCGCCCGTGGAGCTGGGCGCGGCGCTGGGGCTGGAGGCGACCACCTACTCGGGCCCGACCGGGATCGTGGGCGTGGTGCACGAGGCGTTCAACGCCGTGGGGATCGAGACCGCGTCGCTGTGGGCGGCCATCCCCCACTACGTCGCCCAGCCGCCGTGCCCGAAGGCCTCCCTGGCGCTGCTGGCGTGGGTGGAGGACTTCCTGGGCGCGCGGGTGCCGCTGGGCGACCTGCCCGAGGACGCGGTGGCGTGGGAGTCCAACGTCAACGAGCTCACCGCCGAGGACGAGGACATCGCGGCGTACGTGCGCGGCCTGGAGGAGGCCAAGGACACGGCCGACCTGCCGGAGGCCTCCGGCGACGCGATCGCCCGGGACTTCGAGCGCTACCTGCGCCGCCACGACGAGGGCTGAGTCCCCGGCGGTGCCCCCGCCGGGTCACCGTGTGCGCCGCGGGCCCGCACCCGATGCCCCGGCCGGTGGAAAGCGGCGCGAAACGGGATCTCCCTCGTCCCGGGCACGCTCACGCGTTCCTCTCCGACCCGGGACCGGATTCCCGCGTGCACCGCGGACCCGTTCAGACCCGCATGTGGCGCCACTCCCCCGTGGACAGCACCACGGCCCAGGCCCCGGCGATGCGGGCCAGCCCGCGGCGGACCTCGTCCACCACCGCGGGGGTCAGCGGCACGGGGGCCTCGCGCGAGGCCTGGAGGCGCACGGTGACGCGGAGGCCGTCCAGGACCTTCTGTCCCCGGGCGATGGCCTCGTGGTCGGGTTCGGCCCGGCGCTCCAGGACCGCCCGAATGCCGTCGCGCAGGGCGATGGCCTCGTCGAGGTCGGCGAGGGTGATGGGGATGGCCCCCTCGGTGGCCAGGCGGTGCTCGCGCAGGAACCGTGCGAGGTCGGCCCGGTCGGTGAGCCTGCCACCAGTGGAGACGAAGTCCGCGATGAGTTCGGCGGCCGTGCTGTGCCGCGTGGGGGTCGTCATGAGGGCTATCCCACCACGGCCGGGTCCCGGATACCGGCGTTTTCGCGAGCCCGTGGCCACAGGTGGTCACCGTGCACGTGCATAACGAGACGGGTGGGGACGAAAGGGGCGCGGTGGTTTCCAGTCCGGTCGCCGTGGGGTTCCGCTCCCGCCCGGCTCAGGCCGCGAGCAGCGCGCGGAGCTCGTGGCGCTCCCGCGGCAGCCCCAGCCGGGCGAGCACGACCAGGAAGTTGGCGAACCGGCCGCCCCAGAAACCGTCGTGCTCGGCCAGGACCCGGAGGTAGTCGCGCTGGACGGCGGTGAGCTCCGCGGGATCGCGCGGCGCGGCGGGTCCCGCCGCGAGCGGCTCCGCGGTCCCGGCGGGTCCTGCCTCGGATCCCGCGTCGGCGCCCCGGAAGACCAGGTCCAGCAGCGGCCCGGCGTCGGCCGCGGCGGTGAGCGGCGAGGTCAGCGGGGCCAGCGCGCGCAGCACCGGGAGCAGGCGCGCGGCGTCCTCGGCGGTGGAGCGCTCGGTGAGTTCCCGGACCAGGGCGAAACGGACGTGGCCGATGAAGTGGGCGGGGCGCCTGGTGAACCAGGCGTCTGCGGCGTCCGGGTCGGCGAGCGCGGCGGCCAGCTCCGCGGTGGCCGCGGGGTTGGCGCGCTGCCCGGGCGCCAGCGCGGCGCAGGCGCGGATGGCGGGGTCCGCGTGGGTGAGGAACTCCGTGGTGTCGCCGCCGCAGGCACCCAGGGCCAGGACGATCACCGCGCCCTCGTCGCGGGTTTCGGCCATGTCGGCGGCCCCGGACAGGTCCGGCTCCAGCCCGCCGAGCCGGGCCAGGGCCGCGGCTGCCTCCACCGCGCACATGCGTGTGCCCGCGTCGGGGGCGGTGAGGTGGGGTTCGACCGCCGCGTACAGCGCGGGGGCGGCGGCGCGCATGTCCGGGCCCACCCGGAGCATGAGCGCGTCCACGGCGGGGGTCTCCCACACCCCGACCGCCTCGTCCTCGTCCTCGGAGGCCAGCGCGGCGTACACCCGGTCCAGCTCGGCCCCGGCTGGAGGTTCGGGCACGGGGCCCGCGGGGTTCTGGTGCAGCGCGCCCTCGGCCGCCCCGGCCAGGAAGTCCAGCAGGACGCGGCGCAGGGAGCCTGGGGCGGCGCCCGCCGCTTCGGGGCCCGGGTCGCGGGACGGGTCGTCGAGTTCGGGGCGGTCCAGGATCCCGGCGACGAACAGGGCGGCGGGGACGGTGGCCGGGTAGACCGTGCCCTGGTGCAGGAGCGCGCTGTGGAGGTGGTCCAGCGCGCGCCCGTGCTCGTGCGCGTCGCCGGTGAGCAGGAGGGCGAGGTGCCCGGGAGCGTCGGCGCCGGAGCCGTAGGCGTGGAAAGTACGGGCCCAGTCGGTGGTGTGGAGTACGTCCGGTCCTGTCTGCATGTCCCGGATTGTGGCAGCGCCCACCGACGCTTTCGCGGCGTGCCAGGGCCTCGGGCGACCCCGGAACGCGCCCGGGTAACGCACTGACCTGGTGTTCCCCGCACAGGCGGAAGGGGCCTCCCCGGAGGAGGGCCCCTCGTGTCCGGCCGCGGTGCGCGGGCTCCGCTCTCGGTTACAGGCGCACGCCCAGCAGGGTGTCGACGGTGGCGCGCACCAGGGCGGGCGCGCCGGTGTCGGTGCCGCCCTCTCCGAGGGCGGTGTCGGCCCAGGCGTCCACCGCGGCCAGGGCGGCCGGGGAGTCCAGGTCCTCGGCCAGGGCCGCGCGCACGGCGGCGAGCACCGGGGCGGCGTCGGGCGCCGCGCCCAGGGCCAGGGCGGCGCGCCAGCGGTCGGCGCGGGCGGTGGCGGCGGGGAGTTCGGCGTCGGTCCACTCCCAGGGGGTGCGGTAGTGGTGGCCGAGCATGGCCAGGCGGATGACGGCCGGGTCGACGCCCTGCTGGCGCAGCTTGGAGACGAACACCAGGTTGCCCAGGGACTTGGACATCTTCTCGCCGTTGAGGCCGACCATGCCCACGTGCAGGTGGTTGTGGGCGTTGGGTCCGCCCGTGGCACATCGGGTCTCGGCCGCGCCCATCTCGTGGTGGGGGAAGATCAGGTCGCTGCCGCCGCCGTTGAGGTCGAAGGCCGGGCCGAGCCGGTCCAGGGCGATGGCGCTGCACTCGATGTGCCAGCCGGGGCGCCCGCGGCCCAGGGGGCTGTCCCAGGCGGGTTCACCGGGGCGCTCGGCGCGCCACAGCAGCCAGTCGAGCGGGTCCTTCTTGCCGCTGCGCTTCGGGTCGCCGCCGCGTTCGCCGAACAGTTCCAGCATCTGCTCGCGGTCCAGGTGGCTGATCTCGCCGAACCCGGACGCCTCGGCGGCGGAGAAGTACAGGTCCCCGTCCAGCTCGTAGGCGGCGCCGGTGTCGCGGATGCGGGCGGCGAGGTCGCTGATGAGGTCGACGGACTCCACCACGCCGACGTAGGAGGTCGGTGGGATGATCCGCAGGGCGGCCATGTCCTCGCGGAAGACGTCGATCTCGCGGTGGGCGAGGTCGCGCCAGTCGACACCGGTGGCCTCCGCGCGCTCCAGCAGCGGGTCGTCGATGTCGGTGGTGTTCTGCACGTAGTTGACGTCGTGCCCGGCGTCACGCCAGACCCGGTTGACCAGGTCGAAGGCCAGGTAGGTGAAGGCGTGGCCCAGGTGGGCGGCGTCGTAGGGCGTGATGCCGCAGGCGTACATCCCCGCCCGGGAACCCGGCGTCGTCGTCCTTATCCGGCCGGTGGCGGTGTCGTGGACACGGAGGGGGCCGCCGGTACCCGGCAGGGGGACGATGTCAGGCGCAGACCATGAACGCATACCGCGCAGCCTATCCGGACGGGCGTGCGGGAGGCGTGCACGGGAGGGTGGGCACAGCGCGTGATGATCGCCCCAGAAAGGGCGGGAATAAGCCGGACAGGGACGGGACCCCCACCCGTTCACCGGGGTGGGGGCCCGCGCTGGTTCTGGGTCGTGTCAGGGCGTCCAGCCTGCGCTCCGCGCAGGTCCTAGCGCGTCTCGGTGCGCAGCAGCGCGTTCCACTCCGACGCGGGGAACGTCAGGTGCCCGGCTTCACGGTTGACGGTGTCGCGAACGTCCGCGCCCTGGGGAGTCTCCCGAACCTCGACACACTGACCACCCGTGTTGCTGTAGCTGGACTTGCGCCAGTCACTCACAGTAGTTCCTCCAGTACCTTTCGCGACTGCTGGGTGGGGAGTGCCAACGCGAACGCGCGCTTGACCAGTTCCGACAGTCGATCGAAGTCGTCCGTTTCGCCGTAGACGACATTACCGGTCAGGTGGTCCGCACTCGCGGCCTTCCCGCCCTCCCTGAGACGCACCATGAGCATGGGGGACGTGATCCCGATCAATGCCGAACCTTCGGGTACCAGGTGAACCGACACCCGGCCCGCGTCGATCAGCGACAGCAGGTGTTGGGTCTGCTCGGCGCGGACCGCATCCGGAACGCATTCCAACGCGGACACTGGAAACACAGCTGACACCCCGGGGTCGTTGCGCACACGAAGCAGTTCGTGACGAGAGCACCGCAACGCGACCAACCGTTGAATATCCGTCGCGGACGACAACGGTTGGCCCTCACGGAAAACGATCTCCGCGTATCCAGGCGATTGCAGCAATCCGGGGACCAGCACTGGAGAGACGTACTCGATCAGGGAAGCTGCTTCTTCGAGCATGCCCGCGTCCTGCATCCACGGGAGCAACGCGGAAGGAGCGGTGAAACCTTCCCACTTGCGGACCAACGCGCCGCGCATGCCCAACGCTTTGTCGAGCTTCACGACGTCGTCACGTGCTGGGACATAATGGTCATTTTCCCAGCGAGAAAGGGTTGACGAAGAGAACTTCGCGTGGGTCGCGAGCTTGCGCAGTGTATAACCTGCACGTTTGCGTTCGCCTGAGAGGTATGACCCGAAACTGTGATCCGCCATGTCCCACACGCTACGCAAGTTGTCCCACTCGCAACCAGCCCCGGGGAGGATACAAAGCACTTTCTGTGGGACACGAGGTTTCGGTCGGACGCTGGAATCATGAACGACACCGAACAGCGTCGAACGAACGCGAACACACAACGAGACCCCTTCACCGAAGCCCGCGACGCCTTCCTCTCACAGCGAGGGCTCGCCTTCACCCTGGAATGGAGGCGCTTCCCCTGGACGTGGGGCGCGGACGTCGACCGCGCCCTCATCGGTCCCGCCTACCTGGGAAACGTCTCCATCGGACTCAAGGACGGCTGGACCTGGGGATGGCAGGGCCAGCACGGAACCTGGAAGTACGTCCAGCGGGACAGGATTGACCTGTTGGTGGCCCAGGTGATCGAGACCCGCGCGGGATACGTCCCACCCCTGCCGCGCAGGCGGGACCGGAACGGCTAGCGGGTGGCGGGACACGGGGGACCACCGGACCAGGGGGTGGTGGTCTCTCGTGCTGTGTCCGGACGCGCGGGAGGGTGGGCACCGCGCGTGGTGATCGCCCCGGAAAGGGCGGGAGCGAGCCGGGCAGGAACCCACGACGAGGGGCCCGAACGGGCCGGGCCCGGGGCTCACGCGGCGAGGTCGTGGTGCCTTCTGCTGATGAGGAGGGCGCCGAACACGGCCACGGCGGCGCACAGAGCGGCCATGCCCTCGTTGCCCAGGCGCCAGTGCAGCAGCGCGCCGCTGACCGAGACGACGTAGAGGAGCCAGTACGCTCCGCTCTCCACCAGGTTGCCGTTACGGCCCTCCATCGTGCCCCCTGCCGTGAACGCGTGCCTCCACGCGAGCCTGACGGCGCGCGCCGTCTCTCTCTGAGACGCCGCGGTCACTCTCGGGGTTGACACGCCGTCGCGACCTGGGGTGTGACGGTGGTTATGCGCACTGGTGACGCACGCCCGCCCTGGTCAGGGCCGGTGCGCCCTGGTCAGGGCCGGTGACGTACATCCATCCCGGTCAGTGCCGAACAGGCCGGGGCCGTTCCTCGGCCGACCGCTCCGACCGCTCTGACCACTCCGGCCACTCCGGATCAGGGCCGGGCCGCGTCCGCGAGTTCCAGCAGGTCCAGCGCCTCGGCCGCGCGCACCAGGTCGGGGTCCCCGGCGGGGCCGAACTCGACGATGTCGGCCTGGATCGCACGAAGCCGCCACCGGGCGCGGGACACGTCGCGGCGACCTCCGTGCGGGCTGGGGACGTGGTGGGACGGGGCGGCCTGGTCACGGACGGGCATAGCACTCATGGACGGTCCTTCGGGGTGGGTCGACGGTTGTGGGGTACCCCGGGTCACGGTGTGACGCTGCCTCCGCGCCCCGGGTTCACCGTGGACACGGTCCCGTATCCCGCCTCCAGCGCGGTTCCGGAATCCTTTCGCTCCACCCCAGGTCAACGGGGAACGGGGAGGAAGCGCCCCCACAGTGTTCCCGTCCTCTACCCGTTGTTCCGTCCGGAATGCACAGAGTTGACACAGCGAGACAGCACATGTCCACATTCGGAGGGTGCACACCCGACCGAACGGTTTCCGCCGCACGCACCTCTCGACCCTCGCCCCTTACCCCCGTTCCACCCCTTGTGCCGGAGAAAGACTAAACGTACAGTAACTTACCAATTCGATTCGTTGCGTAACACGGCGACTGCACGCAGTCGCCCACCTGGTCCGACGCACGCGCGTCGTGCATCGGACCGACTCCGCCCGTCACCGCCCCGCCGCGGCGGGGCTTCCCCCCGGAGTAGCCCATGCGCACCGCGTACCGGCCCCGCAGGACCCTCGTCTCCGCAGCCCTGTCCTTCCTCACCGCCGCCGCGCTCCTCATCCCGGCCGGGGCCGTGTCGGCCGCCCCCGTTCCCGAGGACGCGGCGGCCCCGGCGTCCGCCGAAGCCGCCCAGGCGGCTCTGGTGTGGTCCGACGAGTTCGACGGCGCCGCCGGAAGCGCCCCCGACCCCGCCAACTGGAACCACGAGACCGGCGACCACGGCTGGGGCAACAACGAACTCCAGAACTACACCAACAGCCGCGCCAACTCCGCCCTCGACGGCCAAGGCAACCTCGTCATCACCGCACGCCAAGAAACCCACGGCGGCTACACCTCCGCACGCATGACCACCCAGAACAAAGTCGAACACGCCTACGGCCGCATCGAGGCACGCATCAAGATCCCCCGCGGACAAGGCATCTGGCCCGCCTTCTGGATGCTCGGCGCCGACTTCCCCAACACCCCCTGGCCCGACTCCGGCGAGATCGACATCATGGAGAACATCGGCCGCGAACCCCACCTGGTCCACGGCACCCTCCACGGCCCCGGCTACTCCGGAGGCAACCCCCTGACCGGCTCCTACATGCACCCCCAGGGCTGGTCCTTCGCCGACGACTTCCACACCTTCGCCATCGACTGGAGCCCCGGCTCCATCACCTGGTCCGTGGACGGCAACGCCTACCAGACCTACACCCCGGCCGACACGCGCGGAAACCCCTGGGTCTACGACCAGCCCTTCTTCATGATCCTCAACATCGCCGTGGGCGGGAACTGGCCCGGCTACCCCGACGGCACCACCCAGTTCCCCCAGCAGATGGTCGTCGACTACGTCCGGGTCTACTCGGACGGCGGCGGCTCCGGCGGTACCGGCACGATCACCGCCTCCAACGGCATCTGCCTCGACGTGGCCGGGGCCGCGACGGGTGACGGGACCCCGATCCAGCTGGCGCACTGCAACGGCAACCAGGCCCAGCAGTGGACCGAGGGCGCCAACGACACTCTGCGGGCGTTCAACAAGTGCCTGGACGTGGCGGGCGGCGCCACCGCCGCGGGCACCGCGGTGCAGCTGTGGACCTGCAACGGGACCGGCGCGCAGCGGTGGACCCACGACAGCGGGACACAGGCCCTGCGCAACCCGCAGTCGGGCCGCTGCCTGCAACCCCAGGGCCGGGCGCAGAGCGACGGCACCCGCATGGTGATCGCCAACTGCGACGGCAGCGCCGTCCAGCGCTGGAGCCTGAACGGCTGACCCCTCCCCCAGCGCCGCCCGCCGACCCCCTCCGGCGGGCGGCGCTCTGCCTCGCCGTCCCTCAGGCAAACAGCGGCATCCGTCCCTCAGGACCGGGGTGCCGACGTGTCGACCATCCGCCACGCCCCGGGGTCGGCCGGGGCGTCGGTGAAGGCGTAGCGCACGGTCTCGCGGTCCATGGCCAGCAGGGTCACCGACCCGGTCTCCCACGTCCTGCCCCCGCCCAGGTCGGCGCGGGCGACCAGGCCCGTCGGGTCGCCTGACTCGTCGGGGCCAGCCGAGCGGGGCGCGGAGTTGGCGGCCTCGTTGACCAGGCGCGGCCACTCCCCCCACACCTCCTCCACCCCGCAGGCGCGGGCCAGGTCGGCCGGATCGGGCCGGGTGCGCGCGAACTCGGGCGTGTGGCGGGCGGCGCGTGGGTCGTCCGGATTCAGCCCGGTGTTGACCACCATGCTCACGCCGACCGGCAGCGGACGGGTGTCCAGGCACCGGCCGTCCCAGCTGTGCAGTCCGACCCGATGGGCGTCGGCGTCCAGCAGGTGGAAGGGCGCGTAGAGGGTGGGGTCGTCTCCGTGCAGCGGGTCGCGGCCCGGGTTCCTGCCCGCGTGCGCGAGGGCGCGCAGCGGCAGTTCGCCCCGGCTGGCCGGGTAGGTGCCCTCCCAGGGCATGCGCCCGTCCCAGGGCCAGCCGTTGAGCAGGGCCGCCGTGCGCGGGCCCGTCGGGTCCACCGCCAGCCAGGTGCCCCCTGCGAGGCGGTCACGGCCGCCGACGAGGTCGGGCCGGTCGGGCCAGTGGCGGGCGGGCCTGTCCCAGGGACGGGAGGACATCTCGTCCCTGAGCGCGGCGATGACCAGGGGCGTGTCCGCGCCAGGGTCGAAACCGACGATGACGGTGCACATGACGACCTTGTGACCTTTGCTGTGGGTCCCCGGCGTGGTGCGGTTCGCGCGGGACGGGGATGCGGACAGGAGGTAGACGCAACCGTACCCGGGGGGGACCTTCGGTGGTGCTCCGCGGACCCGGGGTGGTGCGGACACCACCGGCGTCCGGGGGATGGTGTGCCTGTTCCTGGTCCGGGAGTCTTCTAGTCTGTAGTCTCCCTCCCCCTTCGCGTGTGCGGGGCGGATGCCGCGTCCAAGGCGCCTCCCGCCCGTCTCGTTTCCGGACCACACAGGAGTAGTGCGTGCCCGAGCAACCCGACCCGGACAGGCCGCAGGACGCGGTTCCCGAAGCTCCAACCGGAGCCTCCGCCGAGCCCGTCCCCGCAGGCCCCAAGGGCCCGTCGGGCCCTCCGCCCGAGACGGGACTGACCGGTCAGCAGGTCGCCGAGCGGGTCTCGGCGGGGCGGACCAACGACGTACCCGTGCGCGCGAGCCGCACGGTCGGCCAGATCATCCGCGGCAACGTGTTCACCCGGATCAACGCCATGGTCGCGGTGCTGTTCGCGATCATCGCCGTGATCGGCCCGGTGCAGGACGGGCTGTTCGCGATGGTCATCCTCTTCAACACGCTGATCGGCATCGTCCAGGAGCTGCGGGCCAAGCGCACCCTGGACAAACTCGCCATCGTCAACGCCGCCCGGCCCCGGGTGGTGCGCGACGGCGCCACCGTGCACGTGGCCACACAGGAGATCGTCCTTGACGAGGTCCTGGAAGTGGGCGTGGGCGACCAGGTCGTGGTCGACGGCACCGTCACCTGGGCCGGGGGGCTGGAGGTCGACGAGTCACTGCTGACCGGCGAGGCCGACCCCGTGGTCAAGCGGCCCGGGGACACGGTGATGTCGGGCAGCTTCGTGGTGGCGGGCACCGGCCGGTTCCGGGCCACCAAGGTGGGGCGGCACGCCTACGCGGCGCGGCTGGCCGAGGAGGCGAGCCGCTTCTCGCTGGTGCACTCGGAGCTGCGGTCGGGCATCAACCGCATCCTGACCTGGATCACCTACGCGTTGTTCCCGATCGGCGCCCTGCTGATCTACAGCCAGCTGTTCATGGGCGGGCACGTGTCCCTGGAGGCCTCGACGGAGGGCGGCCAGATCTCCGGCCCGCTGGCGGACGCCCTGCGCAGCATGGTCGCGGCCCTGGTGTCGATGATCCCCGAGGGCCTGGTCCTGCTCACCAGCATCGCGTTCGCGGTCGGGGTGATCCGGCTGGGGCGGCACAAGTGCCTGGTGCAGGAGCTGCCCGCGATCGAGGGCCTGGCCCGCGTGGACGTGGTGTGCACCGACAAGACGGGCACGCTGACCGAGGCGGGCATGAAGCTGGCTGGGATCCGCGACCTGGGCGGACACAGCGGGGAGGCGTCCCCCTCGCTCGTGCTGGCGGCGCTGGCGGCCAGCGACCCCGACCACAACGCGAGCATGGCGGCGATCGCGCGCGGGTGCGAGGCCGCGGGCCAGGAGGCGCCCGACTGGACGGTCACGGCGCTGGCGCCGTTCTCGTCCGCCCGCAAGTGGAGCGGAGCCAGCTTCCTGGCCCCCGACAACGAGGAGCACTGGGTGCTGGGCGCGGCCGACGTGCTGGCCTCTCCCCAGGACCCGGCGGCGGCCGAGGCGGCTCGACTGGGCGCGCAGGGCCACCGGGTGCTGCTGCTGGCCCGCGCGTCGGCGCGGGTGGACTCCGACGAGGCGCCCGAAACGGTGCTGCCGGTGGCCCTGGTGGTGCTGGACCAGAGGCTGCGCGAGGACGCCGGTCCGACCCTGGACTACTTCGAAGAGCAGGGCGTGGGCGTCAAGATCATCTCGGGCGACCACGCGGCGTCGGTGGGCGCGGTGGGCCGCGAGCTGGGTCTGCCGGGCGCGGACCAGCCGGTGGACGCACGGGCACTGTCGAAGAACAGCGACGAGCTGGCCCGCGAGGTGGAGGAGCGCTCGGCGTTCGGCCGGGTGACGCCCGAGCGCAAGCGCGACATGGTCAAGGGTCTGCGCGACCGCGGGCACACCGTGGCGATGACCGGCGACGGCGTCAACGACGTGCTGGCGCTGAAGGAGGCCGACATCGGCGTGGCGATGGGCTCGGGAAGCCCGGCGTCGCGGTCGGTGGCCCAGCTGGTGCTGCTGGACAACCGGTTCGCGGTGCTGCCGCGCGTGGTGGCCGAGGGCCGCCGGGTCATCGGCAACATCGAGCGGGTGGCCAACCTGTTCCTGACCAAGACCGTGTACACGATGACGCTGGCGATCATCGTGGGCCTGCTCGCTGTGGCCTACCCGTTCTTCCCCCGCCACGCGACGCTCATCAACGCGGTGACCTTCGGCATCCCGTCGTTCTTCCTGGCGCTGGCACCCAACACCGACATCGCCCGCCCGGGGTTCGTGATGCGGACGCTGCGGCTGGCGATCCCCTCGGGCATGGTGGCGGGCTTCGCGGCGGTGACGACCTACCTGCTGGTGCTGGGCGGTCGGACGGTGCCCGATCCGGCCGACCGGACGGCGGTGGTCATCACGCTGTGCGCGACGACGCTGTGGGTGCTGCTGCTGGTGGCCAAGCCGTACGTGTGGTGGAAGGTACTGCTGGTGGGCTCCATGGTGGGCCTGTTGACGCTGGCGATGGTGACACCGCTGGGGCAGTGGTTCTTCGACCTGGACGTGAGCGACCCGACCAAGGTGCTGACCGGTCTGGCCGTGGCGGGTGTGGCGATCGTGGTGATCACGGTGATCCGGGTGGTGGACGACCGGATGATGGCCCGGTCCGAGGCGCGTGCGGCGGAGAGGGAAAACAAGACCGAGGAGCGCACCCCGGAACCGGTGTAGGGGCGGCCACCCGTAGAGCGCGGGCTGACGGTGCGGGGGTTGAGGTTATGGTTCACCCCCGAAAGCTGGCGTAGAACACCCCGTGGCGGCGCACCGCAGGGGGTGTCCCTTGTCAGGCGACCTCAGCCAGGCACCCGTAGAGCGTGCGAGTTCCCCGCCCGCCCCTGGGGGGTGGGCGGTCGTGGTGGGCACTGGAGCAGACGATCAGTGCTGGGGGCGGGGACCGACTGAGGGCAAGTTCGCCTAGCGAACTTGGCGAAGGAGATCCCTGCACTCCGGTCACTCCAGGGGTCTGGTGGGCGTCACGAAGGCGGTCGGGAGAGTGCCGGGAGGAACGCCCACCGGGAGTGACCCCTCAGCCACCCGGGGGCGGGGGGTCAACACGGTTCAGACCGGCATCAGCCACGAAGCCCCGCACGTGACCGGGCGTCGTAGGGGGTCCGCACGTTGTAGAGCGTCCTTGCGTCAGCAACCACGCACCCGTAGAGCCCGGGCAGACGCTCGATCCAGCGGGGTTGACGTAGAACAGACCGGTATCCGTGACCACTGACCCATAAGACCCCTGCCCCTGACCGGCGCACGACCCCAGAAGGCAAAACGTGGACCCTCTCCGGGGCTAAGCTACGCGGGTTCCACGGCAGGGCCCGGGAGAGAGGGCAAGAACAAGAAGGAGAAAGGACAGGACCATGCTGAGTGAAACCGACATGCGTCACCTGCGGCGCGTGGTCGATCTGGCCGAGGAGTCCCTGGAGGCGGGTGACGAGCCCTTCGGTTCGGTGCTGATGTCCCGAGAGGGAACAGTGCTCTTCGAGGACCGCAACCGTGTCGCCGGGGGCGACCCGACGCAGCACCCGGAGTTCGCCATCGCCCGGTGGTCAACCACCCATCTGAGCCCCGCCGAACGGGCGGCGGCGACCGTCTACACCTCCGGAGAGCACTGCCCCATGTGCTCGGCCGCCCACGGCTGGGCGGGTCTGGGCCGGATCATCTACGTGAGCTCCTCGGCGCAGCTCGTCTCGTGGCTGGAGGAATGGGGCGTACCCCCGGCGCCGGTGCGGGCGCTGCCGATCAGCGAGGTCGTGCCCGGGATCGCGGTGGAGGGCCCGGTGGACTCCCTGGTCACGCGGGTGCGGTCTCTACAGGCCCGCTTCCACCACCGGAGCTGACACCAGCTCCGACCGCCTACAGCGCGATCAGCGCGGTCAGTCCCTGTCGTCGTCCCTGGGCTCGAACCGCCCCTGGATGACGTGGCCCCTGTTCTGCGGGGCGGCGTCCCCGTCGGCGCGGGGGCCGAACGGGCTCTGACCGGGGCCGAACGGTCCCGTCGGGCCCGCCCCCGACCCGGGGGCGGTGGACCCGCGGACGACGAACTCCTCGTTCATCCGCTCCTGCATCCTGCGCACACGGCGCTGCGCCCAGGAGGCGAAGGCCCAACGCAGGACGGGCCGGGTGAAGGGCAGGACCATCAGCAGGCCGAGCACGGCGGTGATGAACCCGGGGATCACGAGCAGGATGCCGCCCGCCATGAGCATGAGCGGGTCGAGCAGGCCGCCGCGCGGCTGCTCGCCCGAGCGCATGGCCTGGTCCGCGTCCCGGAAGGCCCTGGTCCCGGCCCGGCGCAGCACGGTCACGCCCAGAACCATCAGCGAGACCAGCGCGGCCAGCGTCCACGGAACGCCGATCCAACCGCCGACGGCGATCATCAGCCACACTTCGAGGAACGGCAGCGCCATCAGCGCCAGCACTGTCAGCAGCGGCATGCGTAACCATCCTCCGGGTCATCGGCGGGAGCTCCCCTACAGGAGAGAACGCGCGCGCGGGCGCCAGGGTTCCCCCGGGCGTGTTCCTCTCGGCGGCGATGCGGACGTAACCCTCTCAGCCACCACGACGTCAGGCGTACCGGCGTACCGGCGCACCTGCGCATCCCTCTCACTCAGACACGACGCTCACTCAGACACGACGACGGCGACCCAGGACCACCGCCACGACCGCCGCGCCCAGCCCCAGAGCGCTCAGGAGGGCCTCCGGCACCGCGCCGAGGCGGGTCGCGACCGTGGTGCCCTCCATCGCCTCCAACTCGGCCACGTGGATGTCGGGCACCGCCTCGGGCGAGCTGTAGGCCAGGGTCCCGTCGGGGTTGACCACGGCGCTGACACCACTCGTGGAGACGACCACCGCCGGGCGCCCGTGCTCGACGGCGCGCAGCTGGGTGATGGCCAGCTGCTGGTTGGTCTGGCCGGTGAAGTTGTAGTTGGCGTTGTTGGTGGGGATCACGATGACCTGCCCGCCCGCGGCGACGGACTCGCGCACCGGGAGGTCGAAGGCCACGTCGAAGCAGATGCCCACGGCCAGGGTGGTGCCGCCCACGTCCAGGGCCCCGGGCTCGGTGCCGGGGACGGCGTCGGAGCTGACCTGCTGGAGGCGGGCCACGAACTGCGTGAAGAAGTCGCGGAAGGGGACGTACTCGCCGAACGGCACCAGGTAGCGCTTGTCGTAGATCTCGCCCGGTCCGGTCTCGGAGTCCCAGACCACGCTGCTGACGTAGCGGGTGCCGTCATCGTTGAAGCGGCTCATGCCCCACAGCAGGGGGACGCCCGCGTCGGCCGCGGCGGCGTCGATGATCTCACGCGCCTGGGGGTCGCGGAAGGGGTCGATGTCGCTGGCGTTCTCCGGCAGCAGCACCATGTCCGGCTGGGGGTGCTCCCCCGCGCGGACGGCGTCGGCGAGCTCGTGGACCCCGTCGGCGTGGTTGTTGAGGACCTGCATGCGCTCGCCCGCGATGGACATCTGGCCGACGTTGGGCACGTTGCCCTGGACCATGCCGACGGTGACGGTGTGGGAGACGTCGGGACGGCCGATCGCGGGGGCCAGGGTGCCGCCGACGACGACGGCCGCGCCGGCGGCCAGTCCGAGGACGGCCGGGACCCAGCCGGTCCGCAGCGGGCCGCCCTGCCGCGCCGGGTCATCCTGCCGCTTTGGACCACCCTGGCCTTCGGGACCACCCAGCCCTTCAGGAATACCCGGACCTTCGGGACCATCCGAACCCACGGGACCACCCTGACGCGCGTCCGTCGCCCGCGGCGCGTTCTGATCGTTTCGGTCGTCCCGATCGTCGTTCCGATCGTCGTTTCGATCACCGCGCCCGGCCCACCGGGCCCCCGCCACCAGTCGCAGCACGCTCCACAGCAGCAAGCCGCCGGTGAGGGCGACCGCGAAGGTCACCAGGGCGGAGGAGCCGAGGGCGGCGTAGCCGACGAAGGGCGTGTCGGGCTGGGCGAAGGCGAGCTTGCCCCAGGGGAAGCCGCCCAGCGGCCAGCGGGCGCGCAGGGCCTCCTGGGCCACCCACAGGGCCGCGGTCCACAGCGGCCAGCCCGGCAGGCGCATGGCCAGCGCCAGGGCCATCGCCATGGGAAGGAAGTAGACGGTCTCGGCTCCGGCGATGAGCAACCACACGTCGACGCCGAAGATGTCCTGCCAGTGCACCAGCGGCACCATGAGCGTGGCCCCGGACAGGGCGCCGAGCCAGGCGGCGCGGCGCGTCCGGGTTCCGGCGACGGCGAGGGCGAGCAGCGCGGCGCTGAGGGGCCCCAGCCACCACAGGCCGTAGGGCGGCAGCGCGAAGAGCTGGGCGAGACCGGATCCGACCGCGGCGAGCACCCGCCACAGCAGGTCGTGGCGTCCCCAGCGGTGTCCCAGTGCGAAGGCGGAGGCAGATACGGGGTCCGAGACGGAGGAGCGTGCCGGGTTCGCCGTCCGCTCCCGCCCCACCGGTTCCGGCGAGGGTCTGTCGGAGCCGTGGGCGCTGCCCTGCTCGGTGTGCTCGGCAACCACGTGGGGTGCTCGCTTTCCGCTTGCTGATGAGAGGTGCTCGCGGTCAGCATATGGGGGACGCGGAAAAGGCCCGAGCCACCCTTCGGACCGGCTCCGTCCCGTCGGCGGCGAGCTCGGAAGACCGTTGTCTACTGGATGTTCGGGCCTTTTCCGGGTCCAACCCCCCGCCCGGTCGCGGTACTCCACCCCTCACCCGATCCCAACTGCACCTGGCGCGTGATGCAGCGTCCAATCGGACGAGTGGGGGCCGCACAACCGGTCCGTCCAGTGCTGGACTGGTCGTTAGGTTACCCAGACTCCCCGACCCGATGCCTCAACCCGGCTGCCGTGTCGTGGCCGCCGACCCGAGGGCGCGGAGGGGAGAAAGGAAGGAACCGTCGGACAGGCTAACGCACCTGGGGCCGCCACGCCAGCTGAGCGGACAGGGTTTGTGTCTGACCGCAATCGGATCGACATCGACTCAAGTATGGACTTTTCGATCAGGATCATGTCTGATGTGATCAGCACAACGACCTGGTTCGATCAACTGCGAAAGTTCCAGGTCGGCGGCGCGGACACTCCGAGATCCGCGTCACCCCACATCTCGACCCCGGCCCGGGAGCTGACAACCATGGCGGAGATCGTCCTCGATGGCGTTGACAAGATCTACGGCGGCGACGTCAAGGCCGTCGACAACCTGAACCTGAAGATCGAGGACGGCGAGTTCATGGTCCTCGTCGGCCCCTCCGGCTGCGGCAAGTCCACCGCGCTGCGCATGATCGCGGGTCTGGAGGAGATCACGGGGGGCACGCTGGTCATCGGCGACGAGATCGTCAACGACCGTCCGCCCAAGGACCGCGACATCGCGATGGTCTTCCAGAACTACGCGCTCTACCCCCACATGACCGTCGAGCAGAACCTGGCCTTCGGCCTGAAGCTGCGCAAGGTGGCCAAGCCCGAGATCGCGCGCCGCGTGAAGGAGGCGGCCGAGATGCTGGGCCTGGAGCCCTACCTCAAGCGCAAGCCGGGCGCACTCTCCGGCGGTCAGCGCCAGCGTGTGGCCATGGGCCGCGCGATCGTGCGCGAGCCGCGCGCGTTCCTCATGGACGAGCCGCTGTCCAACCTGGACGCCAAGCTGCGCGTGCAGATGCGCGCCTCCCTCAACCAGCTTCACGAGCGCCTGGGCGTCACCACCATCTACGTCACCCACGACCAGATCGAGGCCATGACCCTGGGCGACAGGGTCGCGGTGATGCGCGACGGACGCCTCCAGCAGGTGGACACCCCCAAGCGCCTGTTCGACGCTCCCAACAACCTGTTCGTGGCCGGGTTCATCGGCTCCCCGGCGATGAACTTCGTCGACGCCGAGCTGGTCGCCGAGGGCGACGGCGCGGTGCTCACCTTCGCCGAGCACAAGCTGCCGGTCCCGGCGAGCGTCCTCGGGGAGCGCGAGGGCCTGCGCGACTACCTGGGCCGCAGCCTCATCCTGGGCATCCGCCCCTCGGACTTCAACGACGCCGACCTGGACAACAACGGCGACCCGCAGATCCAGGTCAAGGCGAGCGTGACCGAGGAGCTGGGCACGGAGATCAACGTGATCTTCACCGTGGACGCCCCGCCGGTGCGCCACGAGGACGCCGCCGCCCTGGCCAAGGACGCCGCGGGCGAGGAGGGCGAGGGCGACGGCCTGCCGCTGGGCGGCAACACCTCGCTGTTCACCGCCCGGGTCAGCCCCCGCAGCAACGTGCGCCCGGGCCAGCCGATCAGCCTGTCGGTGGACGTGAGCCAGCTGCACTTCTTCGACCCGGAGAGCGGCCTGGCCATCGGCCACCCCAACAACGAGCCAGCTTCTCAGTCCTGACGGACCGAGTGTGCGGTTGCACCACCCCGCTGGGTGCGAGGGAGCCCACCGCGTCTGACCCGACCACTCCGCTAGGGGTGGTCGGGTGGGACGTGTGACTTCCGCCCCGCGTCCCACGCCTCCCGGCCCCTGCGGACCAGGACACGGGAAGCATTGCGGTCCGCGTGCGCAACGACGCCGCAGCCCCGGCAGACGAACAAGGCCCGCGAGACCCGGTTGGCCCTGTGGGTGCAGGAACACGCGGCGCACTCGCGCGAAGAGTGCGCCAGATCCACAAGCACCACCGGCACCCCCGCACGGCGGGCCTTGTAGGCGATGAAGGCGCCCAACTGGTGGAAGGACCAGGAGCGCAGCGTGACCCGTTGGGACCTGCGTTGCCGTACCCGCGAATCCCCGTCAAGTCTTCGAGGGAGATGCCGCGCCCGGTGCGTTCGGCCTCGGCCACGATGCGTTTCGAAATCCGGTGGTTGGTGTTTCTGGCGTGCCCGGCCTCACGGCGGCGCCGCTTCCTGAGCAGGCGCCTGGCGGAGCGGGTGCCCTTAACCTGCAACTTCTGTCGCAGCCTGAGCTGTCGGCGGCGGTACCGGTTGATCTGGCGCCCGGCCATGACCTGGCCGTCGCTGGTGGTAGCGATGTTGACGATGCCCAGATCCACCCCGACAAAGGAGTCGGGGACGATCTCGGGGGCGTCGGGCACCTCAACGGTCACCGCCAGGAACCAGGCACCGTCGCGGCAGAGCAGGTCAGCCTCACCGCGTTTGTGCTCGGCCAGCATCTTCATTTGGTCGGGGAGCCGGTGAAGGGCACGTCCTTCAACCGGCCGTGGAAGGTCCACAGCGAGATCGTGCGCGCGTCCAGGGCGAAGGACAGGTTGCGCGCGTCGTAGGGGTGCGCCGACTCCGGACGGAAAGCGATCGGTGTGGTCTCGATCCGCTCCGGGCGAGCCGAACCCCGGGGCCCGTAGTTGCCGTTGTTCAGGTTGGACCGGCGGGTGCGGTAGGCGTCGCACACCTTCTTGATGGCGTGCTGAGCCGCCTGCGAGCCCACCTCGGCCTCGCGCAACTGCTGGTAGGTGTGTTTGCGCAGCTCGTAGTTGCGCATCACACCCTGCTCGTGGGCCACCTTCGCCACCCAGGTGGCGTGGGTGTTGAGCACGCGCAGGGTCGAGGTCAACACCGCCGCCTGCTCGGGCGACGGCGTGAGCTTGACCTGCACGACGATCTTCGACACGCCCACCATCGTGCACCCGACCAGTGACAGACCGCAGCCAAAGCAGTCCATTGTGACTCCTGACATCAAATGACTGGTGCGGTCCACACAGCGATTCCTCCCGGAAAGAGAAGCTGAGCCCGTCTCCCAGCGCCCCGCCGGGCCCTCTCCCCCTCCTCCGGGAGGGCCCGGCGGGGCGCACCCGTGCGCGGGGTTCCCGGCCCGATGGGGCGGCATTGCCCGGTCGGCACCGAGGCAAACCTTGCTCCGAGGCCACAGTCGCGCACCCCTGGGCAAGGCATCTGTTCCTTGACCCCCGGATGAGCGCACCCCAACGATTGTGTGGTGTCCAACCGAGCCCCCGGAGCCGCTCTCGTCACCGAGTCCGCTCCCGAGCCCGAGCCCGCCGTCGACCTCCTGCACGGCCGTCCCGTGCCCGACCCCTACCGGTGGCTGGAGTCCGCCGACTCCCCCGAGACGCTGAGCTGGTTGGAGGAACGGGGCCGCGAGTACGCGGCGGAGGCGCTCACCTGGCCCCTGCGTGACCGCCTGGCCGGTCTCATCCGCTCCCTGGTGGGCACCGACCTGTGGAGTCCTCCGGTGCACCGGCCCGGCACGGTGTTCGCCACCGTGCGCCCGGCCGGAAGCGAGCACCCCCGGCTGGTGGTTCTGACCGGGGACGGACCGCCGCGCACCGTCTACGATCCCGGCGCCGAGGACCCCGCCGGACACACCACCCTGGACGCCTGGGAACCCTCTCCCGACGGAGGCCTGGTCGCCGTGCAGACCTCGTCGGGGGGCGTGGAGCGCGGCGCCCTGCGCGTGATCGGCACGGAGACCGGGGAACCGGTCGGCCCCGCCGTGCCGGGGGTGCGCTACTCCCACGTGGCCTGGGCGCCTCGGGGCGTTCCCGCCTTCTACTACGTGCGCCGCGACGGCGCGCGGGGCGTGCGCGGCGTGTGGCTGCGCCGGGTCCTCGACGGCGCCGAGACGCTCGTCCACGCCTGCACGGCGCCCGGCACCGTGCCCGGAGTGCGCGTCCTGGGCGACCGGTGGCTGCTGGTGACCGAGAGCCACGGCACCGGGCACCGCACCGACCTGTGGCTGGCCGACCTGGCCTACCCAACCGACCCGATCAACCCAGCCGACCCGACCAGCCTCACCGATCCGGCTGACCCGGCTGACCTGACCAACCCAGTCGCCCCGGCCGACGCCCCCGAGCACCCCCCTCTACGACCCGTCCAGGTGGGCGAGGAGGCCGAGACCGAGGCCCGGCTGGGCCCGGACGGTCTCCTGTACCTGCGCACCACCCTGGGCGCGCCGTGGCGGCGGATCTGCGCGGTCTCCCCCGAGGAGCCGGGGGTGGGGCACTGGCGCGAGGTGGTGCCCGAGGAGGACGGGGCGACCCTGGACGCCTTCGCGCCCTGCCCCGCCGGACCGGAGGGCGGCACCGCCCTGTTCGTCGCGCGCACCCGCCTGGGGATCAGCGCCGCGGCCGTCCACGACACCCGCACGGGCGGGCTCCTGTGCACGGTGGACCTGCCCGGCGAGGGGATGGTCTCCACTCCTGAGGCGGCGCCCGACGGGTCGGTGTACCTGGGGTACGCGGACGTGTCCACCCAACAGCGGGTCCTGCGTCTGGCCCCCGGGGAGCGGACTCCGCGCCCCTGGCCGCCCGGCGCCGTCGAGGCCCGACCCTCCCCGGCCGTGGAGCGCTCGGTGGTCTGGTGCCGCTCCGCGGACGGCACGCGGGTCCCGGTGACCGTGTTCACCGCCGCGGGCCGCGTCCGCACCGCGCCCGGCACGGGGCTGATCCCCGAGCCGACCCTCCTGCACGCCTACGGCGGCTTCGGGCGCCCGCGCCAGTTCGGGTTCAGCGCGACCGTGCTGGCCTGGCTGCTCTCGGGCGGCCGGTACGCCGTCGCCCACGTGCGCGGCGGCGGGGACGCGGGCCGCGACTGGCACCTGGCCGGTTCGGGCCGCGGCAAGCCGCGCGCCGTGGAGGACCTGGTGGCCGCGGCGGCGGCCCTGGTCGGGGCGGGGATGTGCACCCGCGACCAGCTGTGCCTGTCGGGCGGCTCGGCGGGCGGGCTGCTCGTCCTGGCCGCCGCGACCGCACGCCCGGACCTGTGCGGGGCGGTGATCGCCTCCGCGCCGCTCGCGGACATGGCCCGCTTCGAGCGGATGGGCCTGGGCCGGATGTGGACCCGCGAGTTCGGCACCGCCGCCGACCCCGACGACTTCGCCGCCCTGATGTCCTACTCCCCCTACCACCGGGCGCTGGAGGGCGCGGGGGACGGGCACGGACGGCGCTTCCCCAGCGTCCTGCTCACCGGCTTCCACGGTGACACCCGCACCGACGCCGCCCACCCGCGCAAGATGTGCGCGGCGCTGCTGGCGGCGGCCGCGCGGGAGGAGGGGCGCCCACCCGTCCTGCTCCGGTACGAGCGCGACGTGGGCCACGGCCCGCGCGCGGTCAGCCGGGCGGTGGGACTGGCCGCCGACGCGCACGCGTTCGCGGCCCACCGGACAGGGCTGTCGCCGCGCTGAGCGCGCGGGGTCGGTCCTGGCAAGAGAAACGGCACACAGAAAGTGAGGTGTGGTGCGTATGGACCCGATCGAGGTCGAGACCGAGGACCTGGCCGAGGTGACCTCCCGCGACATCACCGCGGGTGGCGACAACGACGGCACCGACTCCAGTTCCGACTTCATCTGACCGCGTCCCGCCCGGCCCGGTCCCCCCGGGCCGGGCGGGGCCCCACCCCCGTGCACGGAGAGGACGCCCCCTCATGACCGATCCCGGCCACCTGTTCACCCGGACCCTGAGCGACGTCGTGGGAAGGGAGGCCCTCACCGAGCGCCTGTCCGAGGAGTTCGTCTTCGCCGATCTGGGCGCGGACGCGGTGCGTTCGCTGCTGACCTTCGACGACCTCAACGACCTGCTGGCCACGTGCTCCCCCGAGCCGCCCAGGCTGCGCCTGCACCGGGACGGGGCTCCGGTCCCGGCCGACCGCTACACCGAGGCGGCGACCTCCTCGCGGAGCGCGCGGCGGGTGGTGCGGCCCGAGGCGCTGTACCGGGAGTTGCGGGAGGGGGCGAGCCTGGTCCTGGACAGCGTGGACCGGATGCACCCGCCGGTGGGCGCGGCGGCCGACGACCTCATGCGGCTGGTGCGCGAGCGCGCACAGGCCAACCTGTACCTGATCTGGGGCGGCTCACGCGGCTTCGACACCCACTGGGACGACCACGACACGGTGATCGTCCAGGTGGAGGGGACCAAGCACTGGCAGGTGCACGGCCCGGGGTCGCGCCCGTACCCGATGAAGAACGACGTGGACCACGCCCACACGCCGCCGCGCGACGCCGACGGCGAGCTGCACCTGGTGTGGGAGGGCGTGCTGCGGCCGGGCCAGGTCATCCACGTGCCGCGCGGCTGGTGGCACACGGTGACCGGGACCGGCGGGGTGAGCATGCACCTGACCTTCGGCTTCACCCGGGCGACCGGAGTGGAGTGGGCGGACGCGCTGGTGCGCCGGCTGTTCGAGGAGGAGGTGTTCCGCAGGGACCTGCCGCGCTTCGCCGACCCGGACGTGCGGCGCAAGCACCAGGGCGAGCTGGTGGCCCGGATGGCGGAGCTGGCCGAGGAGCTGGACCTGGACGGCTTCCTGGCCGAGCGGGACGCGCGCTTCCCGCGCCGGACCTCGTTCTCGCTGCCGTGGCCGGTGGAGGAGAGTGCGCCGCCCGCGCACGCGCGGGTGGAGTTCGTGCCGATCCTGCCGCCGCCGCTGTCGCGGGACGGCGAGAGGGTGGCCGTGACGGTGGGCGGGCGCAGGTACCGGTTCCCGGCCGTGGTCGGGCCGGTCCTGGAGGCGCTCGCCGAGCACCGGGAGCTGACCGTGGCCGAACTGGCCGAGCGCGCGGGCGCGAAGGTCGAGCGGACGGCGGAGGTCGTGTCCGTGCTGTCGCGGCACCACCTGGTGGTGGTGCGGTAGTCGTCCACAGGCGCGCGGAGGGCCTGGTGGGCCCGGCCCCGCGCGCCTACCGTGGTACTAGGGGGGTCCCCGGCCCGCCCGCTTCGCGCTGCCCGCGCCCAGCGGCCACGTGCACCGCACTAGGGGAGGCGGGCCAGCACGTGGGCGTCGAGGAAGCCCCGCTCGGAGGCCGGGTCGTGGAGCAGCCGGGCGAACGTGACGAGCCCGGCCCCGGTCAGCAGCTCGACGAACCGGTCCACCGGCCAGCTGTAGGCGGGCGCCACCTTGTGGTCGAAGCGGACCGGCTCCGGTCCGTCGGTCGCGAAGAACGAGGCCAGGAGCAGGCCCCCCGGTGCCAGGACGCGCGCCTGCTCGGCGAGCAGCGCGGGCAGCTCCCCGGGCGGGGTGTGGATCATCGAGTAGTGGGCCAGCACGCCGCCGAGCGCACCGTCCCCGACCGGCAGGACCTCCATCCGTGCCTCGTCGAACCGCAGCGCCGGATGGGCCCGCCGGGCGTGCCCGACCATGGCCGGGGAGAGGTCGAGCCCGAAGGCGTCCAGCCCCAGGTCGCACAGCATAGCCGTCAGATGTCCGGGCCCGCACCCGACATCGGCCGCCCGCGGGTTCCCCGTCCCGCGCACCAGCTCGGCGAAGGCGCCGATCATGTTCCGCGAGAACGGCTGCGTCTCCAACCGGTCGGCGAACATCGAGGCGTACAGCTCGACGACCCCGTCGTAGGCCGCCCTGGTCTCGTCCTGGTGCTCCGTCATGGGAGAGGAAGCTAGCACCCGCGCGCGTTCGCCGCCTCTGCTGCCCCGCTACTCCCTCGCTACTCCCCCGCGCCCGAGGACCGCTCGGCTGGGGGCGGCCAGGACGAGGGGGACGCCGACGCTACTCCCCCGCACCCGGGGACCCCTCCCGCTCCCCCGCGGCGCGCTGGCGCTCCACGTACACCTCGATGCCGTCCAGGACTCGGCGGATGGAGAAGTCCAGGTCCTCCGCGGGCCCGCCCGCGCCCTCCTGCGCGGCGTCCGAGAGCTCCTCCATGACCCCCTCCCGGAGCAGCCGGTCGATGGTGGGGAACCCCTCCTCGGTGACGACCCTGCGCAGTCCCCTGCTGTAGTCGCGCCCGGTGTCGGCCATCGTGCCGCCCGCCGCCTGGACCGCGCGGCTCATGTCCAGCTCGATGCGGATCGTCTCGCGCAGGATGGCGGACAGCATCGTCAGCATCTGGAGCGACCAGCCGAGGTCCAGGCCGGACCGGGAGATCTCGCGCAGCCCCGACTCCATCCAGCGCAGCCCGTTGGGTCCGCTGGGCGGCCCGTTCAGGGAGAGGTAGACCGCCCACGGGTGGCGGCGGTACATCGCGATCAACCTGCGGGCCCACTCCTCCACACCGGCCCGCCAGTCCCCGTCCTCGCGCGGCTCGGGCGGGTCCCCCTCCATGGCCGCGTCGCTCATGAGGACGAGCATGTCCTCCTTGCTGTCCACGTACCGGTACAGCGACATCGTGGTGTAGCCCAGCTCCTTGGCCACCCGCTGCATGGAGACGGCCTCCAGGCCCTCCGCGTCGGCGATGGCGACCGCCGCCACCACCACCGCCTCCCGGCTGAGCCTGGGCTTGGGGCCCCTCCTCGGTTCGGGCTGGCGCAGCCCCCACAGGAGCTCGACCTCCCGCTCCATCCGGTTCGTCCCCCGCTGCTCGGCCGTCATACCCCACCCGTCGTCGGCTGCGTCGTTGACACCATCCTAGATCTGTGTATTACTTACACTAATACATGTACGGCATAAACAGTTTATGGAGCACACTGACATGTCCCACATGACCCCGGCCATCAGCGCCGAGGGGTTGCGCAAGGACTACGGCGCCACCCGCGCCCTGGACGGCCTCGACCTGACCGTCGGAGCCGGGACCGTCTTCGGCCTGCTCGGCCCCAACGGCGCCGGTAAGACCACCGCCGTCCGCGTCCTGGCCACCCTGCTGCGCCCCGATTCCGGGCACGCCCGCGTCGCCGGGTACGACGTGCTCACCCAGGCCGACCGCGTGCGCGCCGAGATCGGCCTGACCGGCCAGTACGCCTCGGTCGACGAACTCCTCACCGGCCGCGAGAACCTCGTCATGTTCGGCCGCCTGTACGGCCTCACCCCCCGGGGCGCCGACGAGCGCGCCCGTGCCCTGCTGGAGCGCTTCGACCTCGTCGAGGCCGCCGACCGCCGCGCCGACGGCTACTCCGGCGGGATGCGCCGCCGCCTGGACCTGGCCGTCAGCCTCATCCAGGAGCCCAGCGTCCTGTTCCTGGACGAACCCACCACCGGACTGGACCCCCGCAGCCGCCTCCAGGTCTGGGAGTCGGTGCGCGCCCTGACCGCCTCCGGAACGACCGTGCTGCTCACCACGCAGTACCTGGAGGAGGCCGACCAACTCGCCGACGCCGTCGCCGTCATCGACCACGGCCGCGTCATCGCCGAGGGCACCCCCGACTCCCTCAAGTCGCAGGTGGGCGGTGACCGCCTCGACGTGGTCGTGCGCGACCCCGCAGACCTGGACGCCACCGCGCGCCTCCTGGGCGCGGCCGTGTCCGCCCGGGCCAGCGTGCACCGCGACGAGCAGCGCGTCAGCGTTCCGGCCGAGGACCGCATGGAGGCGCTGACCCGGGCCGTGCGCGCCCTGGACGGCTCCGGCCTGCGGGTGGAGGACGTCGGCGTCCGCCGCCCGAGCCTGGACGAGGTCTTCCTCGGCCTGACCGGAACGACCGCCACCGGCCACGAAGACGCCCACCGCGCCCCGCAGGAGGTGTCCCGATGACCGCCGCCGCCACCGCTCCCTCAGCGGGTCCGCGCCCGCTGACCCACGGGAGTCTGCCGCCCCGCCAGCTCACCCGGGCCCAGCGCCTGCGCAAGGCCGGCGCCGACACCCTGGTGCTGACCCGCCGCAACTTCCGGCACATGGTCCGCGACCCCTTCGAACCGGTCATCGCGATCACCATGCCGGTGATGGTGGTGCTCCTGTTCGGCTACGTGTTCGGCGACGTGATGGCGCCCCCGGGCACGGAGAACTACCGCGAGTTCCTGGTCCCGGCGATGCTGGCGATGGTCATGCTCTACGGCGTCGGCGGCACCGCCTCCGGGATCGCCCGCGACACCGCCCGCGACGTGATGAGCCGCTTCCGGTCCATGCCCATGTCCCCCGCGGCCCTGCTCGGCGCCCGCGCCCTGACGGACATGGCGCGCGCCTGCCTGGAGGTGGCCCTGCTGCTCCTCGTCGGGTTCGCGATGGGCTGGCGCGCCGAGGACGGGGTCCTCGGAGCCCTGGCCGCCGTCGGCGTGCTGCTGCTCTTCCGGCTGGCCCTGGTGTGGCTCGGGGTGCTGTTGGGTCTGGTGCTGCCCACGGCCGACTCCGTGAGCATGGTCGTCTACCCGCTGACGTTCCCGCTCAGCATGCTCTCGACGAGCTTCGTGCCGTCCGAGGCCATGCCCTCCTGGCTGGCCCCCGTCGCCGAGTGGAACCCGCTGTCGGCGGTGGTCACCGCTACCCGCGACCTGTTCGGCAACCCGTCCCTGCCCTCGGACGCCTGGCCCGCGGAGAACGCGCTGTTCGTGGCCGTGGCCCTGCCGGTGGCCGTCATGCTCCTGGTCACCCCGCTGGCCGTGCGCCGCTTCCGACGGCTCAGCCGCTGACCCGGGCGCTCTGACCCCGCCCGACTGACCCGGACGCGCTGGCCCCGCTCCACCGGTCCGGTGCCCGCGGTCCGGGCGGCTCCCACGGAGGCGGAGCCGCCCGGACGCCCAACAGAACACGCGGCCCAGCCGTGCCACGCCGGACGGCCCAAGTCCGGCCGCCCGTCTCCCCTCACCCGCGATCCCGGCCCCCG
The DNA here is from genome assembly GCF_965343085.1 of Nocardiopsis synnemataformans. Lineage (NCBI taxonomy): Bacteria > Bacillati > Actinomycetota > Actinomycetes > Streptosporangiales > Nocardiopsidaceae > Nocardiopsis > Nocardiopsis synnemataformans. The sequence continues at coordinate 37,413 of NZ_CBDRFA010000054.1, forward strand.
CACCGCGGTTCCATCCCCGCACCCGTCGCTTCCAGAGGAAGGACCGATATGACCGCGACCGCCGCCGCCCCTCCGGAGCGGCCCGCCCAGCGCTCCGCCCCCCACTGGTGGCAGCGCCCCTGGATCCTGCCCCTGGCCCTGTTCAGCGCGACCTTCCTGGCCTACGCCCTCCCGCCCTACCTCGGCCTGGACCCGGCCCAGGCGCGCGTGACCGTCCCGGAGGGCGTCGCCTGGTACTACCCGCTGCTGGTCATCCACATCTTCGGCGGCTCCCTGCTGACACTGCTGGTGATCCTCCAGGTGTGGCCGTGGCTGCGCGCCCGCCGCCCGGCCGTCCACCGCTGGAGCGGCCGCGTCTACGTCCTGGCCGGAATCCCGCTCGTGGGCGTCCCTGGCCTGCTCATCGCCCCGTTCAGCCACTTCGGCACCAGCGTCCAGATCAGCAACGTCATCTGGGCGCTCCTGTGGCTGTCCTTCACCGTCATCGGGTACCGGATGGCGCGTCGGCGCCGCTTCGCCCTCCACCGCGAGTGGATGCTGCGCAGCTTCGCCCTCATCTACGGCATCGCGTTCAGCCGGGTGCTCACCGTCGTGCTGGTCATGGCGAGCCTGCCCCGGCTGGAGAGCGAGTACGGCGGCGACGCCGAGGCGCTGGGGCTGGCCATCGCCCCGACCAACGCCTTCCTGTCCTGGATCGTGCCGCTGTTGCTGGTGGAGTGGTGGCTCAAGTACCGCCGCCCGCGCGGACGGCGTTCGCGGACCGCGGCCACCGCCTGAATCCCTCAGGGGTCCTCCCCGCGGCGCGACCGCGGAGAGGGCCCCTTCCGCACGCCTGTGTGGGACTGGAGGGACGCAGGAGCCTCGCTCTGCCATCCCTTCCGACACTTGCGCCACACCGCACACGCAGCGGAAACGGCGCCGGTGACGCACGCCACGCCCGCCGCCACTCGGAGAAAAACGCTCGTACCTGCATCTTCTGCCCGCGATGCGGTTAGGGGATGTTCGGATGATCATTGCGGTACACGAGTTCGTTAGGGTAGCCTCACTTAAGAGGCGCAGATGCACTCGTTCCCCGAAGGTCACTGCACCCACACGACCCCCGGACATGACGGCATCGTGCGACGAAGGGCAGGTTACGCGGTGGCTCCAGATCCGCTCGACGCGTTGCGCGACGCCTGTGCGCCGCTGAAGTTCGCGCCCCTGCCCGAACTGCTCTCCTTCGAGGAGCTCTCCACCGTTCCCCGCGGCCGTGTGCACTGGCACCAGGCGGGCGCCATGGCCGCGGACGGCTGGCTGCCGGTCCTGTACGACCGGCTCCGCAGCGAGCACGGCCCCGGACACCGCCTCCCCGCCGCCACCAACTTCCTGCGGGTGACCCTGCGCGAGCCCATCTTCCTGGTCTCGGCCTCGCTGTACCTGACCGGGCGCGCCCCGCTGCTGAGTCCGGACACCCTCTACCTGCCCTGGGACTCCGGCCTGGCGCGCTTCGGCACACCCGCCTCGGTCGGCACCCGGACGGCCGTCCTCCCGGACGACCCCGCCGTCGGCCACCCCGGCACCGTGGTCGCCGAGGACGAGGACGCCCAGCTGCGGATGGCGGCCGAGGCCCTGTTCGCCACGTTCGAGCCGATCATCGACGCCCTGCACGGGCACACGCGCTCGGGCAAGCGCACCCTGTGGGGCTGGGTGCTCGACACCCTGCACTTCTACATGCTCAACCCGGCCCGCTACCTGGGCCGCGACCCCGAGCAGGCCTGGGGTCTGGCCACACGCCTGGGCGACGCGGTGGTCGCGGCGGGCGCGGTGACCCGCAGGCGTCCGCGCCTGTTCCCCTTCGCTCCCGACCACCCGCGCGGGACCTGGGCGGTGCGGGGCACCTGCTGCTTCGACTACAAGGGCGACCCGGAGCACGGGTACTGCACCACGTGCCCGCTCAAGTGCGACGGCGAGCGCCAGCAGGACCTGTCGGAGTGGCTGCGCGACCCGGCGCTGGCCCCCTGAGCCGTCTTCCAAGCCTTCCCGCGGCGCCGCCGGTCAGCTGACCGGCACCTCCACCGGTTCGCCGAAGAAGGGGGAGAAGACCACGGTCTCGGGCTCCACGTCCCCCTCCACCGTGATCACCCCCGAGACGCTCTGCCCGGGGGCGAGCGTGCGCGCACCGATCTCGTCGGCGTCCATGCCGACGGCCTCGGAGGTGCTGTGCTGGTCGCCCTGGGCATCCACGACCTGGAAGTAGAGCGGGTTGACCTCGATGTCCTCCTGGCCGGTGTTCGTCACCGACACGTCCACGCTCGTGTACGCGCCCTCGGTGTAGAGCGGTCCGGGGTCGAAGTCGGCGGGGGCGGCGGTGAGCTCGACCCGGGGCCCGGCCGCCTCGCCGCCCTCCTGCCGGGACTCGGTCTCCTCCACCGGGGTCGGCCTGTGTGCCGCCGCGAACAGGACGACGGTCGTGCACCCGGCGATGACGAACATCAGCAGCAGGAGAACGCCGCAGCTGAGACCGATGATCTTGCCCCACGGGGTGGGTCTGGTCTCCGGCGGCCCGTAGCCGCCCTGGGGCGGGTAGCCCTGGCCCGCTCCGGACTCCGGCCCGTAACCGTAGGCCTGTCCGTAACCGCCAGTCTGTCCGTAACCACCGGTCTGCCCCGGCGCGTACCCCGGCCCCTGGCCCGAGGGGTAGCCGCCCGCCGCGGCGTAGCCCGGGCCCTGGCCGGAGCTGAAGTTGTCCGGCGGCCCTCCGGGCGGCTGTCCGCCCGCGCCGGTCGCGGGCCCGTCCGACTCCCCGTATCCGGGGGCGTATCCCGCGTGCTCGTATCCGGCCTGGCCGGGGCCGCTGGGGCCCTCGGAGAGCTCACCGGTCACCGGTTCGGGGGGCGCGCCCGTCGGGTGTCCGCCCGGGGGGACGTCTGCGGGGGCGCGTCCCCCGGCCGGGGGCTCCCCGTAGGCGTGTGCTCCAGTGGAGGGAGGGCTCTCGTGGCGGCCGTGCGGGAGCTGGCCTTCCCCGGGTCGCGTCTCCTGGTGGGGGAAGCGGTGCGGCGGCTCCCCCGGCGGCTGCGGCCCGCCCTCGATCGGATCACCGGGGTCACCGGGGCGCCACTCCTCCGGCGGACGGTGGTTCACCGGGTCCGGGCGCTGTCCCGACTGCTCCTGCGACACACCCTCGGACTCCCGATCGGACACTGAGAACACCCCTCATGTCAGCGTGGTCCGCCCACCGGAAACCGCCGTTGGGCGCTTCACGCCTGCACGGTAACCGCGGGGGCGGGATCGAGCGCGGAGATCACGGGGTGTTTTCGGTAAAGGCCCGGGCAAATGACACAGGGCGAAGGCCACAGAACACGGTCACCGCGCCCTCCGTGCCGGACGGCCGGGGTTCCCGTTCCCAGGACCCCACTCCCCGGCAACAGACCCGTCAGCGGTCAGCGCGCTCCCGCGGCCCGCTCCCGCCGGTCTCCCCGGGCCAGCCGCGCTCGCACGGCGAGCACGAACACCGGCACGGTGAACACGGCCGCGAACAGGTTGAGGCCGCCGAAGCCCGCCTGGGCCAGCACCACACCCGACAGGGCGCCCGCCGCCGCGCCGCCCAGGTTCATCACCAGGTCGCTCACGCCCTGCACGCGGGGGCGCACATCCGCCGCCAGGGACTCCGCCAGCAGGGCCGTCCCGGACACCAGCCCGAACGACCACCCCAGACCCAGCAGCACCAGTCCGACCGTCACCCTGGCCTCGTCGTGTCCGGCCGTGCCCGCCACCACCGCGGCGGCGACCAAAATGACCTGTCCGGTCAACAGCACGGACACCCGGCCGAACCGGTCGGTGAGCCACCCCACCACCGGGGACAGGGCGTACATACCGGCGATGTGCAGGGAGATGGTCAGGCCGATCACGGTCAGCGCCGCGCCGTGGTGGGACATGTGCACCGGGGTCATGGTCATGACCGCGACCATCACCGTGTGGCTGGCCACGATGCCGACCACCGCGAGCAGCGCTCCCGGGCTGGCCGCGATCACCCGCAGCGCCCCGGCCACGGACAGCCGGGCGCCGGAGGGGGTCGCGCCGGAGGGCCGGTCCGCGGTGGCCGCGCGCAGCGGGTCCGGGCGCAGCAGGGCGAGGATCAGCAGCCCGCCCAGGACGAATCCGGTGGTGGTGAACAACACCGGGCCCAGAAGGTCGGGCAGGCCGAACAGGGCGGCCACGCGCGCGCCGGGGCCGGTGAGGTTGGGGCCCACCACCGAGCCGACGGTGGTCGCCCAGACCACGATCGACAGGTCCCGGCCGCGGCTGCGCTCGGAGGCCAGGTCGGCGGCGGCGTGGCGCGCCTGGAGGTTGGTGGCGGTCCCGGAGCCGACCAGGACCATGCCCACGAGGAACAGCGCGAACGCCTCCAGCACCGTGGCGGCGATGACGACGGTGCCGCCGAGCGCGCCGAGCACCCAGCCCAGCGCGAGGCCGGGGCGGCGGCCGCGCCGGGCGGCCAGCGAGGCCAGTGGCAGGGCGAACACGGCGGCGCCCAGGGTGATCATGGTGGTGGCCATACCGGACCAGGTGTCGGAGCCGGTGAGTTCGAGGGCGATGAGCGCGCCCACCGCGATCATCGCGCCCATGCCCACGCCCCCGACCACCTGGGCGAGCATGAGGACCAGGACGGTGCGCCGCTGGAGCCGGGCCCGTTCCGGCTCGGTGAGGGCCTGCCCCGGCTGAGCGGTGTGTATCGACACGCGTCCGTCCTCTGTTCAGTCCTACCAACGGAGGAATCCTAGTCAGAAGCGTGCTATGTCCGCCATGTCGTAATACCCACCCTTACGGACGTCGCTCAACCGCGTCCGTAGCGCCACCGCAGGAAGTCGTGCTCGCGCTCGACGTAGCGCATCTCCGAGTACAGGGTGTGCGGGTCGCGCGCGCTGATGACGACGCCGCCCGCGGGGACCACCGGCCAGCACGCGAACGCCCAGAAACAGCGGGTGTAGGGACCCCACAGGACCACCCACGCACCCTGCTTCTGCCACTCGATGTGTTCGGCGATCCGGCGCTGTTCCTGCTCCCCAGTCCTGTCCATGCCGATGGTGGACATACCCGGCATGGGGACGGGTGATCAGGCCGGAACCGGCCACGTCACCGGTGACCTGCGACCCTTGCCGAACACGGGATTCGGACTCCCGCTCCGGAGGTTTCGGCCGCGCGGGAGCGGGTCCGGGCGCCACGGAAGCGCCGCACCGGTGCCCCGCAGACGGCGCCCCGACACCGCGGGAGCGCGTCCCGCCTGCGAGGACACCGGTCCCCGTACGACGACGGTGCCCACGGCGACGCGGGGGGCGTCGGCGCGGGCACCGCGGGGAGTCCGGTGGCCGGGGCCCGACGGACCCGGGTTCGGAGAACCGGGTTCAGCGTCCGGAGACCAGCGTGCTCCCCGGCACCGGCTCGGCCGGGTCCTCTCCCAGGGAGATGATCCTGTTGTCGCGGTCCACGTGCACGATGTGCTGGACGTGCTCGGCCCGCTCGGCCTCGGTGAGCTGGGCGTAGGAGATGATGATGACCAGGTCACCGGGGCTGACCAGCCGGGCGGCGGCGCCGTTGATGCCGATGACGCCGGTACCGCGTTCGCCGGTGATCGCGTAGGTGACCAGCCGGGCGCCGTTGTCGATGTCGACGATGTGGACCTGCTCGCCGTCGACGATGTCGGCGGCGTCCATCAGGTCGGCGTCGATCGTGACCGACCCGACGTAGTGCAGGTCGGCCTGCGTGACCGTGGCGCGGTGGATCTTGCCGTTGATGAGGGTGCGCAGCACTGCTCAAGCCTCGTTTCAGGTGTCTTGCGAACTACAGGCCCAAGGGTCCCGTGTCCATCCATGATGGCCCCCTTCGGGTGCCGCTCCGGCCACCGGGGTCCACCATCGCGTCCAACAGCACCCGCCACCGGGGTGTTCCGCGTGTGGCGTCCGACACCCGGGCGCGCTCTCCGCCCGCGCGGCGCCGCCGACCGTCCCGCCACGGCCGGGGACGCGGCTGTCGCGTTCCCCGCTCACCGACCGGGGCCGCTGGGGCACAATGGGACCGCGCGTGCCCGGACCTCCCTGAGCCCCCGGGCGGTCGCCCCGCGCAGCGCCCCCTCCTCGTGCGGGGGACGCCGCGGACGGTGTCGGGACGAGGGGGTAGTAGCGGTGTCCGTGGACCACAACGGCGATCGGCGGGTCACGGCGGACCCGGTGCGCCGGGCCACCATGCGCGATGTCGCGGCCCTGTCCGGGGTGAGCGTCAAGACGGTCTCGCGCGTGGTCAACGACGTCTCCACCGTCTCCGAGGAACTGCGCGACCGCGTCATGCGGGCCGTCGCGCAACTGGACTTCCGGCCGAACCTGGCCGCCTCCAGCCTGCGCCGCACCGACGGCGCCACCCGCCAGATCGCCCTGCTGCTGGAGAACGTGGCCAATCCCTTCTCCGCCACGCTGAGCCGGGCGGTGGAGAACGTGGCCCGCGAGCACGGCACCCTGGTCTTCGCCGGGAGTCTGGACGAGGACCCCCGGCGCGAACTGGAGCTGGTGCGGGCGGCCACCCTGCACCGGGTGGACGGAATCCTGCTGGTCCCGGCCGCGCCCGACCACGGCTACCTGCACCGCGAGATCCGCACCGGCACCCCGGTGGTGTTCGCCGACCGCCCGCCGCGCGGTCTGGACGCCGACGCGGTCATGGCCGCCAACACCGAGGGAGCCCGCGAGGCGGTGCTGCACCTGGCCGACCACGGACACGCCGAGATCGCCTTCCTCGGCCACGAGCGCGGCATCAGCACCGCGGACGAGCGCCTGACCGGCTACCGGGCGGCACTGGCCGAGCGGGACCTGCCCGAGCGCCCCGGACACGTGGTGTGCGGTCTGACCGGCCCCGCCGGAGCGGCACGGGCGGCCGGCGCGCTGCTGGACTCCGCGCACCCGCCCACGGCGCTGTTCACCGCCCAGAACCTGGTGACCATCGGCGCCATCCAGGCCCTCCAGGAACGCGGCCTGCACGAGCGCGTCGCGGTGGTGGGCTTCGACGACTTCCCCATGGCCGACCTGCTCACGCCCCGGGTGACCGTGATCGCCCAGGACGTGATGCGGATCGGCGCCCTGGCGGTGCGGCGGCTCTTCGCGCGCATCGCGGGCGACGACGGCCCGCCCCGCGAGGAGCGGGTGCCCACCGCGCTCGTCGTGCGCGGCTCCGGGGAGATCCCCCCGCCGGGCCCGCGTTAACTGCCCTCCCGGGGCCCGCCCCTCCGCCGTGATCTTGTGCTCATAGCGAGGTTGGACGGTCGAGACGCGCTATAAGTACAAGATCATCGCAGGTCAGAACCCTTGCGTCACACCGGCAACGGTTCCGGCCTGTCCACTAGGTGAACGAGGAGTAGGCCACCACCCCGCGCCGCACCAGGTCACCGGCCTTGCGCGCGGTGGAGCGCACCTCGGCGTCGCCGCTGGCCCCGGCGATCTGGCTGAGCATGTCCACCAGCATCTTGGCGGTGCGCACGAAGTCCCCGGCGGGCATGTCGGCCTGGCGCAGGATGGCGTCCAGCCGGTCGCCGCCCGCCCACCGGTGCGCCGTCCACACGAAGCCCAGATCGGGCTGGCGCAGGAACGACACCCGGTGCCGGGACTCGACCTCCCCCAGCTCGCCCCACAGGCGCACCATCTCCGTGAGCGTCTCCTCGATCCGCCCGCCGGGCAGGCGCGGGTAGGCGTCGTCGCCCCGGCGCGCCTCGTAGACCAGCGAGGCGGCGCAGGCCGCCAGCTCGACCGGGGTCAGGCCCTTCCACAGGCCGCGGCGCAGGCACTCGGCCACGAGCAGGTCCAGCTCGGAGTAGACCTTGGCCAGCCGCGCCCCGTCGTCGGAGACGCTGTCGCCCTCCAGGTACCCCAGGTCCTCCAGCACCCCGCACACGCGGTCGAAGGTGCGGGAGATGACGTGCGAGCGCCCCTCCACCCGGCGGCGCAGGCTGTCGGTCTCCCGGCGCAGGCGGAAGTAGCGCTCGGCCCAGCGCGCGTGGTCCTCGCGGTCGGCGCACCCGTGGCAGGGATGCTGGCGCATCTCCCCGCGCAGGCGCAGCACCTCGGAGTCCTCCCCCGCCTCGCGCGAGCCCCGCTCGTAGACGGGGTCGGTGCCGCGCTCCTTGAGCTTGTTGCGCAGCGTGGAGGCCAGGTCCTGGCGCGAGCGCGGCGACTTGGCCGAGAACGACTTGGGCACGCGGATGCGCCCGGAGGGGTGCACCGGCACGGTGAAGTCGCTGGCGTTGACCCGCTTGACCTGCTTGTCCACGGTGAGCACCAGGGGCGCGGGCAGGTCGTGGCGCAGACCCGGGTCCAGCACGACCGCGTGCCCGGAGTAGCGGCCCGAGGGGATGCGGATGATGTCGCCGGTGCGCAGTTTCTCCAGGCTCTCCAGAGCCTCGTCGCGGCGTCGGACCGAGCGGTTCTTGGAGAGCATGGACTCGCGGTCGCTCAGGGCGCGGCGCAGCGCGGCGTACTCCATGAAGTCACCCAGGTGGCACTCGGCCGCCTGGGCGTAGCCCTCCAGGGCCTCCTCGCTCTTGCGCAGCTGCTTGACCAGGCCCACGACGGCGCGGTCGGCCTGGAACTGGGCGAAGGACGCCTCCAGCATGTTGCGGCTGCGCTGGCGGCCGACCTGGCCGACCAGGTTCACCGCCATGTTGTAGGAGGGCTGGAAGCTGGAGTTGAGGGGGTAGGTGCGGGTGCCCGCGAGGCTGGCCACCGACTCGGGGTCGGTCCCGGCCTGCCACACGACCACCGCGTGGCCCTCCACGTCGATGCCGCGCCGCCCGGCGCGTCCGGTGAGCTGCGTGTACTCGCCGGGGGTGAGCTGGGCGTGGGTCTCGCCGTTCCACTTGTCGAGCTTCTCGATGACCACCGTGCGCGCGGGCATGTTGATGCCCAGGGCCAGGGTCTCGGTGGCGAACACCGCGCGGATGAGGCCGCGCGAGAACAGGTGCTCGACGATCTCCTTGAACGTGGGCAGCATCCCGGCGTGGTGGGAGGAGATGCCCGCCTCCAGGGCGCGCAGCCACTGCTCGAAGCCGAGCACCGCCAGGTCCGCGGGCGGGATGTCGGCGCACCGCGTCTCGGCGTACTCGCGGATCTCGTCGGCCTCCTCCGGGGTGGTGAGCACCAGCCCGGCCGCCAGGCACTGGCGGACGGCGTCGTCGCACCCCGCCCGGCTGAAGACGAAGGTGATCGCGGGCAGCAGGCCGCCGTCGTCGAGCTCCTCGATGATGGTGGGCCGCGAGGGCGGCGCGAACCGGGAGCGGGGCCGCACGCTGCCGCGGGCCCGCGACTGCGGGTGACGGCGCCGGTTGGCCAGCTGGGTGACGCGCGAGTCCTCCTCGGCGAAACGGGTCAACCGGGGGTTGATCCGCAGTCTCTGCCCGCCGACCTCGATCTCGCGGGGCTGCCAGCCCTGGCGACGGCGCTCGCGCCTGCGCTTCTTGGCGCGCCCGCCGGAGCCCTCCTGCCCGTCCCGGTCCTCCGGGTCGGAGGCGGGGTCCTCCTCCATGTCCACGAACAGGTCGTGGACGCGGTTGCCGACCATGACGTGCTGCCACAGCGGCACGGGCCGCTTCTCGTCGACGATGACGGTGGTGTCGCCGCGCACCTGCTGGAGCCACTCGCCGAACTCCTCGGCGTTGCTGACGGTGGCCGAGAGGGCGACCATGCGCACCGACTCGGGCAGGTGGATGATCACCTCCTCCCAGACCGCGCCGCGGAAGCGGTCGGCGAGGTAGTGCACCTCGTCCATCACCACGTAGGCCAGTCCGCCGAGGGTGGCCGAGCCCTCGTAGAGCATGTTGCGCAGCACCTCGGTGGTCATGACGACCACGGGCGCCTCGCCGTTGACGCTGTTGTCACCGGTCAGCAGTCCGACCTGGTCGGCGCCGTAGCGCTTGACGAGGTCGTTGTACTTCTGGTTGGACAGCGCCTTGATGGGCGTGGTGTAGAAGCACTTGGTGCCCTCGCTCAGGGCCAGGTGCACGGCGAACTCGCCGACCACGGTCTTGCCGGAGCCGGTGGGCGCGGCCACCAGCACCCCGTGGCCTCTCTCCAGGGCCTTGCAGGACCGGATCTGGAACGGGTCGAACTCGAACCCGTAGAGGCCCTGGAAGGCCTCGATGGCGGCGCTGGAGGACTCCTGGCGCCGACGGAAGGCGGCGTACCGCTCAGCGTGACTACTCATATGGCCTCCAGCCTATGAGGTCAGCTCCAACATCTCGACCGCTTTGGGCGCCACCTCGCAGACCAGGGGCGGCTCCCCGGTGCGTTCGCCGTCGGCGTAGGCGGTACCCGCCGCGCCGCGGATGGTGACGGTGCGCCCGCGCTCGACCACCACCTCGTCGAGGCCGGTGTGGCTGCCGTTGAAGACGCGGGGGAACACGCGCAGGAAGCGGCCGATCGGGGCCTGGCGGACGAAGACCACGTCGAGGAGGCCGTCGTCGGGGACGGCGTCGGGGCACACGCGCATGCCGCCGCCGTAGGCGCTGGTGTTGCCGACCGCGACGAGCATCCCGGGCTCGGCGATGCGGCGCCCGTCCACCTCGATGTCGTAGTCGATGGGGCGGAAGGAGCGCAGCTCGGCCAGGAGCCCGGCCATGTACCCGGCGCGGCCGACGCGGTAGCGGAACCCGTTGACGCGCTCGTTGACCCGGGCGTCGAAGCCGCAGGCCAGGACGCTGAGGAAGTAGCGCTGCGTGCCGTCTGCCAGGGTCAGGCGCACGGCGTCGGCCGGGCGGGTGCGCCCCCGCAGGACCGCCTCGGCCACGTCCCGGGCCGACCCGCGGGGGCGGCCGAAGGCGCGGGCGATGTCGTTGCCGGTCCCGGTGGGGACCACGGCCAGGGGAACCCCTGTGCCCACCACCGCCTGCAGGGCCTGGTGGACGAGCCCGTCCCCGCCCACGGCCACGAGCGCGTCGGGCCGGTCGGAGGCGGCCAGGCGTGCCATGCGGCGGCTGTCGGCGGCCGAGCGGCCGGTGTAGACGTGCACGCGGGCCCCGGCATCGCGCAGCGCCTCCTTGAGGCGTACCGCGACGACGGCCGCGCGGCGCCGCCCGGAGTTCGGGTTGACCAGGAGGGCGATGTGTGGGGGCATGGGAGTCCTAGCGGGAACGGGGGCGCGGGACGCGCCGGGGCGCCCCGTGCCCGGTGCGCTCGTCTCCCGCTGGCCACGGGGGCGGGAGCGGAGCGCGACGGTGTGGCTGCGGGCTCCCTGCCCGGACGGTGGGCCCGGCCGGGGTACCCGATGGGTCACACTACCTACCCTCGCCCCGCCACCGCACCAGTCGGCCACCAGGTTTGTGACGGCCTCGGTTCCCGGCCCGGGGTCACGCGCCGACGCACCCGCCGGAGGTTCCGGCCTCCGGCCGTGCGGGACCGTGCGCGGCCGGGCCCGCGGGGCGGCCTCAGTTCCCGGCGGTATGGGGCTGCGCGGTGCCGTACTCGCCGGGGCTCATGATCCTGCCCTCCAACGTCGGCTGCGCGACCGGCTGCTCGGGCTGGGCCTGCGGCTGGGGCCGCGCGGCGGCCCGCTGCGGCTCGGCGGGTTGGGGCCGCGCGCCGTCGGCGTCGCCGTGCATGCCCTTGGTCTCGGCCTTGAGGATGCGGGCGCTGCGCCCCAGGGAGCGCGCCAGGTCCGGGAGCCTCTTGGCTCCGAACAGCAGTAGCGCGATGACCAGGAGGATCAGGATCTCACGTGCCCCGAAACCCATCGTTCTCACTTCCTTCTTCCGCGGCGTGCCCCGTGGCACGGCCTCCTCGGCTCGGGCGCCCGGTCCCCCGGGTCCGCGGCCGCTCAACACAACGATGAACCACGCGGGCGGTGTCCGTCATCCGGGGGGCTGGAAACGGTACCCCATACCGGGCTCGGTGATGAGGAACCGCGGCGCCTTGGGCTCGGGTTCGAGCTTCTTGCGCAGCTGGGAGACGTACAGGCGCAGGTAACCGGTGTCGGTGACGTGCTCGGACCCCCACACGTCCGCCAGCAGCCTCTGGCGTGTGACGAGCTTGCCCGCGTGGCGCATGAGGATCTCCAGGATGCGCCACTCGGTGGGGGTCAGCCGGACGCTCTCCAGCCCCGACCCGCCCTCGCGGGTCACGGTCCTGGCCGACAGGTCCACGGTCAGCTCCCCCAGCCTGACGAGCGGTTCGGCGTCGCCGCCCGCGCCCCGGCGGGTCAGGGCCCGCACCCGCGCCAGGAACTCGTCGATGGCGAAGGGCTTGGTGACGTAGTCGTCGGCGCCCGCGTCGAGCGCCTGGACCTTGTCGACGGAGTCGGTGCGCCCGGAGACGACGAGGATCGGGGCGCTGGTCCAGCCGCGCAGGCCCTCGATGACCTCCACCCCGTCCAGGTGCGGCATGCCCAGGTCGATCACGTACAGGTCCGGGCGCTGGTCGACGGCGGTGTTGAGGGCGTCCGCGCCGTTGGTGGCGACCACGATGTCGTAGCCGCGGGCGCGCAGGGTCACCCTGAGCGCGCGCAGGATCTGCGGGTCGTCGTCGGCGACGAGGATCTTCACGCGTCCTCCCCCGGGTCAGGGCGCTCGGTCAGGGGCAGGGAGATGACCATGGTCAGCCCGCCGCCGGGGGTGTCCTCGGCCGTGAGCCGTCCGCCCATCCCCTCCACGAACCCCCGGGACAGCGCCAGCCCCAGGCCCAGCCCCGTGGTGTTGTCGGTGTCGCCCAGTCGCTGGAAGGGGACGAAGAGCTGGTCGAGGCGGTCCGGGGAGACACCCGGTCCGTGGTCGATCACGCGGATCTGGGCGGCGGCGCCGAAGGCGCTGGTGGCCACGCGGGCCCCGCGCTCCGGAGGGGAGAAGCGCACGGCGTTGGCGAGGAGGTTGACGATGGCCCGCTGGAGCAGCCCGGCGTCGGCGCGCACGGCGGGCAGGTCGGGGTCCAGTTCCAGGTCGACGTCGGCGGGGCCCAGGCCCAGCTCGTCCAGCGCGGGCAGGACCACATCGTCCACGTCGGTGTCGTGGATGGAGACCGCCAGCACCCCCGCCTGGAGTCTGCTGACGTCCAGAAGGTCGGTGACCAGGGCGGTGAGCGTGGCCAGGCTCTCCTCGGCCGTGGCGAGCAGTTCGTCGCGGTCGCCGGGCGACCAGTCCACCCCGGACAGGCGCAGACTGCTGACCGCGGTGGTCACGGCGGCCAGCGGACGGCGCAGGTCGTGGCTGACGGCGGAGAGCAGGGCACTCCTGACCTGGTCGTTCTCGGCGAGCGGGCCCACCTCGCTGGCGGTGGCGCGCAGGTCCTGGTGTTCGAGGGCCGCGTCGATCTGGGTGGCGATCACCTCCAGGAGCCGCCGCTCGGAGGCGCCGAGGTCGGCGCCGTGGAGTTCGAGGCTGGCGCGCCCGCCCACGGCCACGACCGTGGGCTCGGCGCCGGGAGGGGCCTCGCCCGCGGCGCTGAGGACCGCCCCGCCCGAGCGCAGCCGCACCGCGTCCAGGGCGAAGGCCTCCCGGGTGCGGTCGACCAGGGCCCTGAGGGCGTCCTGGCCCCGCAGGACGCTGCCCGCGACGGTGGCGAGCAGCTCGAACTCGGCCCCGGCCCGCTGGGCGGCGCGGGTACGGCGCGCGGCCTGGTCGACGACGTAGCTGACCAGGACCGCGTTGAGGGCGTACAGGACCAGGGCGCCCAGGTGGAGGGGGTGGTCGATCCTGATCTCCAGCAGCGGTTCGATGAACAGCAGGTCCAGCGTGACGGCGGACATCACGGCGGCGTAGAGCGCGGGCCAGATGCCGCCGACCAGGGCCACGACCACCACCAGCAGCTGGTAGGTCAGCACGTCCGCGACCAGCGACTCCGTGCTGCGGTGGGAGACCAGCAGCCAGGTCAGGAGCGGGCCCGCGGCGAGCGAGAGCGCGAACCCGGCCAGGCGGCGACGGAGGCTGAGCGCCCCGCCCAGGCGGGGCAGGGCGAGCCCCCTCGCGGCCGCGGCGTGGTTGACGATGTGCACGTCGATGGGGCCCGACTCGCGGATGACGGTCGCGCCGACCCCGGGTCCGGTGAGTGCGGTGAGGAGGCGGCCGCGGCGGCTGATGCCGATGACCAGCTGGGTGGCGTTGACCGCGCGGGCGAACTCCACCAGCGAGCGGGGGACGTCGTCGCCGACCACCTGGTGGAAGGTGCCCCCCAGCCGCTCGGTCAGGACGCGCTGGGCGGCGAGCGCCTCGGGGCGGGCGTCGCGCAGGCCCTCCTGGCCGCTGACGTGCAGGGCCAGGAGTTCGCCGCTGCCCGAGCGGGCGGCGATGCGCGCCCCCCGGCGCAGCAGCGTCTCCCCCTCGGGGCCGCCGGTGAGGGCGACCACGACGCGTTCGCGCGCCTCCCAGGTGCTGTCGATGCGGTGCTCGGCCCGGTAGTCCATCAGCGCGCTGTCGACCTCGTCGGCCAGCCAGAGCAGGGCCAGTTCGCGCAGCGCGGTGAGGTTGCCCAGGCGGAAGTAGTTCGACAGGGCGGCGTCGATGCGCTCGGCCGGGTAGACCTGGCCCGCCGCGAGCCGGTCGCGCAGGGCCTGGGGCGCGAGGTCGACCAGCTCGATCTGGTCGGCCGCGCGCAGCACCCGGTCCGGGACGGTCTCGCGCTGGGGCGCCCCGGTGATGCGCTGGACCACGTCGTTGAGGGACTCGATGTGCTGGATGTTGACGGTGGTGATGACGTCCACCCCCGCGGCGCACAGCCGCGCCACGTCCTCCCAGCGCTTGCCGTGGCGCGCGCCGGGGGCGTTGGTGTGGGCGAACTCGTCGACCAGGGCGACCTGCGGGCGCCGGGCCAGGACGGCGTCCAGGTCCATCTCCGTCAGGCCCACGCCCCGGTGCGAGACCGCCGTGCGAGGGAGGGTCTCCATCCCGTCGAGCAGGGCGGCGACCGCCTCGCGGCCGTGGGTCTCCACGATGGCGACCACCACGTCCCGGCCCTCGTCGCGCAGGCGCCTGCCCTCCTCCAGCATGGTGTGGGTCTTGCCCACACCTGGGGCCGCCCCGAGGAAGACCCGCAGCCGTCCCCGCCTCATCAGCTTCCCCACCGGTCGAGCGCGATGTTCAACTCCAGGACGTTGACCCTCTCCTCGCCGAGGAAGCCCAGGTCCCGGCCTTCGATACTACTCCGGACCAGGGCCCGCAGCTCCTCCTCGGGCAGGTCGCGCGCGACCGCCACCCGCGGCACCTGGAGCAGGGCGTACCCGGGGCTGATGTGGGGGTCCAGGCCCGAGGCGGAGGCGGTCAGGGCGTCGGCCGGGACGCGGTCGGGGTCCACGCCCTCGAAGGCGGCGACCGCCTCCCGGCGCTCCTCGACCGCAGCGACGAGGTCGGGGTTCTCCGGGCCCAGGTTGCTGCCGCCGGATGCCCCGGCATCGTGGCCGTCACCGGCGGCGGAGGGCCGGGACTGGAACCACTCGGGCAGGGGCCGGCCGTCGGTGCCGGTGAAGGACTGGCCGATCAGCGCGGACCCCACGACCGTCCCGTCCGGCGCCCGCAGGAGTGAGCCGTCGGCGCGGGCGGGCATGAGGGCCTGGGCCAGGAGCGTGACGGCCAGCGGATAGGCCAGGCCGAGCACGAGGGTGAGGACCAGCACCGCACGGAGGGCGGTGCCGAACTGGCGCAGGGTGGCGCGGGTGGAGCTCATGGTGGGTGTCGCCTCCTGTGGGAGCGCGTCAGAATCCGGGGAGGAGGCTGACGGCGCGGTCGATCAGTGCGATGCCGACGAAGGGGGCGACCACGCCGCCCAGGCCGTAGACGAGCAGGTTGCGGCTCAGGACACGGGACGCGCCCAGGGGCCGGTGGCGCACGCCGCGCAGGGCGAGCGGGATCAAGGCGACGATGACGAGCGCGTTGAACACGACCGCGGACATGATGGCCGAGGCCGGAGAGCCGAGCCCCATGACGTTGAGCGCCGCCAGGCCGGGGAAGGCGCCCGCGAACAGCGCGGGGATGACGGCGAAGTACTTGGCGACGTCGTTGGCGATGGAGAAGGTGGTCAGGGCGCCGCGGGTCATGAGCAGCTGCTTGCCGATCCGCACGACGTCGATGAGCTTGGTGGGGTCCGAGTCCAGGTCGACCATGTTCCCGGCCTCCTTGGCCGCGGAGGTGCCGGTGTTCATCGCCACGCCCACGTCCGCCTGGGCCAGGGCCGGGGCGTCGTTGGTGCCGTCGCCGGTCATCGCGACGAGGGCGCCGCCCTCCTGCTCGCGGCGGATGAGGGCGAGCTTGTCCTCGGGGGTGGCCTCGGCGAGGAAGTCGTCCACCCCGGCCTCGGCGGCGATCGCCCGGGCCGTCAGCGGGTTGTCGCCGGTGACCATGACGGTGCGGATGCCCATCGCCCTGAGTTCGGCGAACCGCTCGGCGATGCCCTCCTTGACCACGTCCTTGAGGTGGACCACGCCGAGGACGCGGGCTCCCGCCCCGGGTTCGCGCACGGCGACGGCCAGCGGGGTGCCCCCGCTCTGCGAGACGTCGGCGACCAGCGCCTCCAGGTCGGTGCGGACCACGGTGCCGACCGGGCCCTCCTCCCCGACCCACGCGGTGACCGCCGAGGCGGCCCCCTTGCGGATGCGGGTGCCGTCGGGCAGGTCGAGGCCGCTCATCCTCGTCTGGGCGGTGAAGGGCACGACCTCGCCCGGTGCCGTGGGGCCGACGTCGGCCCCCCGTGCGGCGGCCAGCTCCACGACGGAGGTGCCCTCGGGCGTGGGGTCGGCCAGGGAGGACAGGGCGGCGGCGCGGACCAGGTCCGCCTCGGGCACGTCCTCCAGGGGCAGGAACGCGCTCGCCCTGCGGTTGCCGTGGGTGATGGTGCCGGTCTTGTCGAGCAGCAGGGTGCTCACGTCCCCGGCGGCCTCCACGGCCCTGCCGGACACGGCCAGGACGTTGCGCCGCACGAGCCGGTCCATGCCGGCGATGCCGACGGCCGACAGCAGGGCGCCGATGGTGGTGGGAATGAGGCACACCAGGAGGGCGACCAGGACGGGCACGCTCACCGGGGCGCCGACGTGGGCGGCGATCGGGCTCAGCGTGAGCGCGACGACCACGAAGACGACCGACAGGCTGGCCAGCAGGATGTTGAGCGCGATCTCGTTGGGGGTCCGCTGGCGCGAGGCGCCCTCGACCAGGGAGATCATCCGGTCCACGAAGGTCTCCCCCGGCCTGGAGGTGACGCGCACCACGATCCGGTCCGAGAGCACCCGGGTGCCGCCGGTCACGGCGCTGCGGTCGCCGCCGGACTCCCGGACCACGGGGGCCGACTCGCCGGTGATCGCCGACTCGTCCACCGAGGCGATGCCCCAGACCACGTCGCCGTCGCCGGGGACGAGCTCACCGGCCGAGACCACCACGACGTCGCCGAGGGCCAGCTCGGAGGAGGCGACCGGGCGCGTCACGGCGTGCTCGGCGGAGGGGTCGGCCCCGGGGTCGTAGTCGCGGACCCGGTTGGCCGTGGTGCTGGTGCGCGTGCGGCGCAGGCTGTCGGCCTGGGCCTTTCCGCGCCCCTCGGCGACGGACTCGGCCACGTTCGCGAACAGGACGGTCAACCACAGCCAGACGGCGATGGCCCCGGTGAACCCGGCCGGGACCGGGGAGCCGCCGGAGGGCTCGGGGCCGCCGAGGAAGGGCGCGGCGACCGCCAGGACGGTGGTGAGCGCCGCTCCCGCCTCGACGACGAACATGACGGGGTTGTGGCGCATCGACCTGGGGTCGAGCTTGCGCAGCGCGCCGGGCAGGGCCGCGGCGAGCTGTCGGGCGCCGAAGGTCCTCCGGGTGTTCTTCGGGCCGGAACCGGAACCGGGACCGGAGCCAGGGCCGAAACCGGGGACTTCGCCGGTCGGCCGGTCGGTGTCGGGGGTGCGCGATGTCAGGGACACGGTGTTCACAGTCCTTCCGCCAGGGGGCCCAGCGCGAGAACGGGGAAGTAGGTCAGGGCGGTCACCAGGACGGTGACGCCCACGAGCAGGCCGACGAACTGCGGCCGGTGGGTGGGCAGGGTTCCCGGTGTGGCGGGCACCCTGTCCTGGGCGGCGAGGGAGCCCGCCAGGGCCAGGACGAACACGACGGGCACGAACCGGCCCAGCAGCATCGCCACACCCAGGGCGGTGGTGAACCAGGGGGTGTCGGCGGTCAGTCCCGCGAAGGCGGAGCCGTTGTTGTTGGAGGCCGACGTGAACGCGTACAGCACCTCCGAGAGCCCGTGCGGGCCGGGGTTGAGGATGGAGGTGGCCAGGACGTCGGCGCGGACGGCCGGGACGGCGAAGCTCAGCGCCGTGCCGACCAGCACCAGCGTCGGGGTGACCAGGATGTGGAGGCTGGCGAGCTTGATCTCCCGCGGCCCGAGCTTCTTGCCCAGGTACTCGGGGGTGCGCCCGACCAGCAGGCCGCCGACGAACACCGCCAGGACGGCCAGCACGAGCATCCCGTACAGGCCGGAGCCCACACCGCCCGGCGCGACCTCGCCGAGCATCATGTTGATCATGGGCATCATGCCGCCCAGCGCGGTGTAGGAGTCGAACATCGAGTTCACCGCACCGGTCGAGGTCAGCGTGCTCGCCGACCCGAACAGGGTGGAGGCGTACACGCCGAACCGCTGCTCCTTGCCCTCCCAGGCTCCCCCCGCCGCCTCGGGCGCCGTGCCCGCGCCGTGGGCCTCCAGGGCGGTGAGCGCGACGAGCGAGGCGGTGAACAGGACGGCCATGGCGGCGAGGACCGCGTAGCCCTGCCGGTGGCTGCCCACCATCCGCCCGAAGGCACGCGGCAGGGAGAAGGGGATCACCAGCATGAGCACGGTCTGGAACAGGCTGGTCCAGGGCGCCGGGTTCTCGAAGGGGTGCGCCGAGTTGGCGTTGAAGAAGCCGCCTCCGTTGGTGCCCAGGATCTTGATCCCCTCCTGGGAGGCGACCGGGCCGCCGGGGACGGTCTGGGTGGCGCCGGTGAGGGTGGTGGCCTCGGTGAAGCCGTTGAGGTTCTGCACCACGCCGCCCGCGACGAGCACCAGGGCGGCCAGCAGGGAGACGGGCAGCAGGACGCGCAGCGTGCCGCGGGTCAGGTCGACCCAGAAGTTGCCGATCGTGGCCGAGCGGCGGCGGGCGAAGCCGCGGACGAGGGCGACCGCGACGGCGATCCCCGTGCTCGCCGACACGAAGTTCTGGACGGCGAGCCCGGCGAACTGGACGGTGTAGCCCAGGGTCAGTTCCGGCGAGTAGGACTGCCAGTTGGTGTTGGTCACGAACGAGGCGGCCGTGTTGAAGGCCAGATCCTCGGGGACCGGCGGCAGGCCCAGCGCGTGGGGCAGGACGTGCTGGAGGCGCTGGAGCAGATAGAGCAGGACCAGACCCACGGCTGAGAAGGCGAGCACGGCGCGCAGGTAGGCGGGCCAGGACTGCTCGGAGCGGGGGTCCACGCCGACCAAGCGGTAGAACCCGCGTTCGATTCGCAGGTCCCGGGGCGAGGTGAAGACCCGGGCCGTGTAGTCGCCCACGGGGCGGTACAGAAGGGCCAGGATCAGGGCGAGGGTGGCGACGGGCAGGGCCGCGAGGAGCACCGGCATCAGAACCACTCCGGTCTGACGAGGGCGCACACGAGGTAGGCGATCGCGGCCACCGCGAGCGCGGCGGCCAGGAGGTCGAGGGCGATCACAGCTTCTCGACCCCCCTGCCGATCACGCCCACGAGCGCGAACACGACGAGGGCACCGAGGAGGTAGACGGCGTCGAACACGGCGGGACTCCAGGGAAGGCGCGGACGGGTGCCGTCCTCCAGAGCGGAGGACGCGGGCCCCGAAGGGCCCCGAACCCATGCAAGACCCCACGAAAGCGGACGGAGCACGTCCTAACGGATTCCATGCGGGCGGGGCGCGAACGCTAACGGAGTCCCTACGCCCCGCTCCCGCTGTGCCAGGCCGGTCCGGGGCCTTCCTCCCAGGCCCCGTGCGGCGATGACCCGCGCGGAAGCGGCCGCACGGAAGCAG
This sequence comes from Nocardiopsis synnemataformans, assembly GCF_965343085.1. Lineage (NCBI taxonomy): Bacteria > Bacillati > Actinomycetota > Actinomycetes > Streptosporangiales > Nocardiopsidaceae > Nocardiopsis > Nocardiopsis synnemataformans. The sequence continues at coordinate 57,385 of NZ_CBDRFA010000054.1, forward strand.
CCGCGCGGGAGCAGCCGCGCGGGAGCAGCCGCGCGGGAGCAGCCGCGCGGGAGCAGCCGCGCGGGAGCAGTCACGCAGAAACAGCCGCGCGGAAGCGGACCCGCGGCACACCGGACCCGCCGGACCCGCCGACTGCTGTGGAAACGCCGCAGGACACCCTCGCCGGCTCCCACCTGCTGGGACGTCTGGAGTCCAAGTAACACCGGTGAGCTGCGCGCAGGTCCGCCCCGGTCTCCGCGGTCTCCTGTCGGCGACCGGGCGGGGGTGACCGGGTTTTCCACAGGTGGTGGTTGGAGGTGGCAACGGGTAGCGCCGTGATGGTTTCCTGGAAATAGGGGGGATCCCACCCACGTGCGTTTCGGCATGCCCTCAATCGACCGACAGCAGGAAAAGACCAAGGAATTGAGGGGCAGGGAGGGGCCGCCATCAGGCCTCTCCCCTACGCCATTCCCGCTGGGGGTCGTTGGCGGCAACGAAAGCGCACCCGCTGCCGCGAAAGGGCGCGGGAATGCGAGGAAACGGTCAGCGCCCGGTGGGGGTGAGGGTGCCCGACGACAAGCGGCACCAAAGGCGGGCGCGCCTGACGGAGGGCGACCAACGCCCGAGGTTCAGGGGTGGCCGGGCTCTGCTGCGTCGGCACCAACGGCAGGCAGGACCTCCAGCCTCGGACAACGCCCCCGGCCCCTGCGGCCAGGGGCGGGCAACGATGACACCGAAGGCGGA